>NZ_JAVDSM010000009.1:0-234784 GCF_031455315.1 Arthrobacter sp. 1088 | reverse complement strand
CACTCCGCGGTCTCTTCCGGATCACGATCAGGCAGCTGGGCAGTCAACCCGCTGAGGATGTGTGAGGTCTCTTCTCCTGCAGCCACGTCCAACCTTCCTTTAGGCGCATGCATCGGCGCCTCAGGTCTGGCAGGGTAACTGCCCGTCATGAACGCGTCGTGTGCGACATCTCGGTTTCAACAGCCCGGTCGGATGCGCCGGGCAGGTCTTGTGAGCGCATGGCTGCCCAGTAGAATTCCTCGGGGCGATCGCCCTGCAGCCAAAGCGCTCATGGCCACTCTAGCTTTGACAGCGCTGGGATGCGTAGCCGTGGGGCCTCAGGGGCGTTGTATGTCACATCCTGGTGCTCTCCGTGACGGATGCCACGTGATTGTCACAGCTTCGAAACACCCCAGGTAGTGCGGAATATGCGTCATCGCAGGGACAATGGCTTGAAGCACACGCCCAAAGGGTGTTGGCTGTTAGTAATGGAAGTCACTTCAAAAGGAGGAAACGTGAGCGAGGCCGACGCCGCCACATCGGTAAATGTGGCGGAAAGATTGGGTTTCAAAGACGGGGATCTGATTCAGGAACGCGGCTACGACGACGACGTCGATTTCGACTTGCGTGACGACATTGAAGATGTCACGGGCTCTGAGCTGTTGGATGAAGATGATCATGACGTCGTAGACGCTGTTATTTGCTGGTGGCGGGACGGCGATGGTGACCTGGTCGATGCTCTGATGGATTCGCTCACCACCTTGAAAGAGGGCGGCGTGGTGTGGGTTCTGACCCCCAAATCCGGCCGCGACAACTACGTCTCTCCCGCGGACATCCAGGACGCAGCGCCCACTTCGGGGCTGCACCTGACCACTTCTGCCGGGGTATCCAAGGACTGGAGCGCCACCCGTTTGGTGCCGAAGAAGAACAAGTGACGGAAGTCCAGCAAGCGCCGGCCCCCGCACTTGTTCCCGGGATCGGAGAGGTGGCGCCGGACTTTGAACTGCTGAATCAATATGGCGAGCCGGTCCGTTTGTCGGATTTCAGGGGTCGCAACGTTGTGGTGGTGTTCTATCCGTTCGCTTTCTCTGGCATCTGCACGGGAGAACTGTGTGAGATTCGCGACAATATCGCTGCTTTCGAAGACTCGAACGCCACCGTCCTTGCGATCTCCGTAGACAGCAAATTTGCTTTGCGCGCATATGCGGAGCAGGAACGCTATGAGTTCGATCTTTTGGCTGATTTCTGGCCACATGGAGCTGTTGCGCAGGCTTACGGTGTCTTTGATACCCGCAGCGGGATGGCCCTTAGGGGAACGTTCATCATTGATGCCGAAGGATTGATCCGGTACGTGGTGGTCAATCCGCGGGGACAGGCCAGGGACCTCGCAGGCTACCGCCAGGCGCTCTCTGAATTGAGAGTGCAGCAGGGGTGAACCACGTGCGGCCCGGTGTTGGTATGACCGGCTTCGCCAGCATGGAACCGGCTACCGCTGCCACCTTGGGGGCCGGGGAAGAGGCGGCGTTGAAGGAGGTCCTGGACATTCTTGGGGGCAGGCGGCTGGCCATGCTCACCGGCGCCGGACTCAGCACCGATTCGGGTATTCCGGACTACCGGGGACCTGGATCAGCGCCACGGAGCCCCATGACGTATCAGGAATTCATCGGCAGTGCTGCCAATCGACGGCGGTATTGGGCCCGGAACCATATCGGCTGGTCCCACTTGCGGCATGCTGATCCAAATGCCGGCCACGCCGCCGTCGCCCTCATGGAACGGCGGGGCCTGCTGACCGGCCTCATCACCCAAAATGTCGACCGGCTCCACGAGGACGCCGGAAGCACCAACGTTGTGGATCTGCATGGGCGGTTCGATCAGGTGATCTGCCTTGAGAACGGACACGTTTTTTCCAGAAAGCTGCTCGCCGCAATTCTTGAGGAGCTGAATCCGGGGTTCGTAGAAGCCGCGCTCGAGGCAGGCGTGGTGGAGATGGCCCCGGACGCTGATGCCACCGTGGAAGATCCCGAGCTCATTAAGTCATTCGTGGTGGCAGTTTGTCCTGTCTGCGGCGGAACGCTGAAGCCTGACTTCGTCTACTTTGGCGAAAATGTTCCCAAAACCCGGGTCGAACGGGCGTATTCCATGGTGGACGCCGGCGAAGCTCTCCTGGTCGCCGGCTCCTCGCTCACCGTGATGAGTGGGTTGAGGTTCGTTCGCCATGCTGCGAAGGCAGGCAAACCTGTGGTCATCATCAACAGGGGATCCACGCGAGGTGACGAATTTGCCGCCCTGAAACTTGAGGTAGGAGTGAGCGGAGCATTGGATTATCTTGCGCGGAATTTGCCCGACATTTCTGCAGCGAGGGACTCGATTGGTGTTTCGCCCGAATGATCATGTAGAGTCATTGTTCGTTGGTTGAAGCGCTAAGGCACTGAAACTGAACTTTGGGTCTTTAGCTCAGCTGGTAGAGCGCCACGTTTACACCGTGGATGTCATCGGTTCGATCCCGGTAGGACCCACCAAACAGCCCCGCCATCCTGGACCGCAACGGTCGGGATGGCGGGGTTTTTCTTTCCCCAAAAGCGGCTCACGAAAAAAGTCAGTGCCCACGCCTACTGTCTGGCTTATGGAACAGGTATACATCCGCAGTGCAGGGGGCGGCGAGGCAACTACGGTAGTCCGGGGCGGCCGGGAGTGGCAGATTGCGGAAGAACCATTCCGATGGTTCGAGAGGGTGCCGTGGTGGGAGAGTTCCAAGCGAATGCCCCGGGGGCAGGGCCGCGTGGATGTTGAGGTCTTGCAAGTCCAAGTGCGGCTGGGAAGCAACGCGATGTCCAGCCTGGCAACCTGGGAACTGGTGCGGGACGGAAGTGGTGGCGGCTGGTACCTGCGTGGCGAAGAACGCGTGGCTGCCTAGGATTCCCACCGGGAAATGGATGAGCTCTCCACCACGACTATTGGGGGATGCCGCGGTGGAGAGCTCGAAAATGAATATACAGCGAACTTTTCCGTTTGAAAAGTAAAGCCCTCGTTAAGGCCTTGTGTGTCGATAAAGCCCCCATTGCTCCCGACAGGACCGCAAGCAATCACACTATGATGGGTAGTGTTCAGCTGATTGAACACCCGGTTGGACGAGATGTCCGGTTTGAGATGACGAAGGAGAATCATGGCCGATTCCCGCATTACCCGCTCCGAAGGACTGGGCGCATCATCGCCAGCTCCTGCGGTGACCCGCGCAGCGGCCGTTCTGGAAGCATTGGCAGAATCGCCATCGGGCCGCCTCACCCTGAGTGATCTGTCCAGGGAGTTGGGAATCCCTAAATCTTCCACGTCTAATCTGCTGCTGGCACTGGAAGAAGCACGGCTTATTACCAGGCAGGGCGCGGACTTTGGCTTGGGGCGAAAGCTCGTGGAGCTGGGCGCAGCGTACTTGAGCCGTTTGGATGAAGTGCAGGAGTTCTACAAGTACTGTGAACAAGCACCCACCCTGTCTGGAGAAACTGTCCGCATCGCCATGTTGGACGGGGACCACGTCATATACCTGGCGCGCTATGAGGGTCATCCTGCAGTTCGGCTGACCTCGAACATCGGCGACAAGATGCCGGTCTCCCTTTGCAGTGTAGGAAAGGCGCTCCTGGCGCAATTGCATGATCACGACATCGATGCCATGTTCCCGGATGGCATGGAACTTCCGGTCATGACGCCGAACTCGCTGCGCACGGCCGAGGAACTGAAGGCTCAAATCACCACGATCCGCAAGCAGGGTTTTGCCTTCGAGGACGAAGAATCCACGGTAGGCGTGGTGTGCCTTGCCGTTCCCGTGCCCACCCATGGGGCGCATGGTCCCAGCCTGGGGCTTTCTGTTACTGCGCTGAAGGCTACTTATTCAGAGGAGCAGGGTGCGCTCATGGTCAAGGAACTCAAGGAGCTGGCCCGCTCCCTGGGGAATCCGATGGGTTGATGCAGTGCCGCACGTCACAATCATCGGATTTTGAATAAATCTTATTTTAATCTTGGCACCTAGTTCAACAAGCTGTACGCTGTTCACCATAGTGATCTTGGCGGTGATGCCATCACTATCTCGTCGGGCCAACGGGGGCCTGGGGTGATTTTGAGGGAGTGCTTGTGACAACTCGTACTGATGCAAAGCTCGCAGCTGAGGCTGACGATGCAGTGGTTGAGCCGGAACAGCTTCGCAGGGCGACGCTGGCCAGCTCCGTGGGTTCTGCCCTGGAGTACTACGATTTCTACATTTATGGCCTGGCCTCGGCCTTGATCTTTGGGCCTTTGTTCTTTAAGCCTTTGGGTGAGAGCGGGGCTTTGATCGCATCCTTTGCCACCTATGGCGTGGGATTTGCGGCCAGACCGTTCGGCGGTATTTTCTTCGGATTCATCGGAGACAGATTTGGCCGCAAAATGGTCCTCTTGCTGACAATCGGCATGATGGGACTCGCAAGCTTTGCCATCGGCCTGCTCCCCACCTTCGAGCAGGCCGGAATGCTCGGCGCTGTACTCCTGGTGACATTGCGAATCATCCAGGGTTTGGGGGCCGGAGCGGAACAGGCCGGAGCCACAACCCTGATATCGGAAGTGGCGCCGCCGAAGCGCCGGGGGTACTTCGCGTCGCTGCCATTCGTTGGCATTCAGCTCGGCACGCTCCTGGGCGCCGGAACTTTCGCGCTGTTGCAGTTGGCGGACAAGGCTGCTTTCGAGTCGTGGCTCTGGAGGGTGCCATTCCTTGCCAGCTTTGTCCTGATCATTGTTGCTGTCTTCATTCGCCTGAGGTTGAAGGAAACCCCGGTATTTCAGGAACTGGAGAAGCATAAGAATGTGGTCAAGAACCCTGTGGGCCAACTTTGGAAGCATTCCAGAAGGAACGTGCTGGTGGGTATAGGCCTCCGTATGGGGGAGAATGGCAATTCTTCCATCTATTCGGCTCTGCTGATCTCCTTCATGTCGGTCAAGGAAGGTGTCTTCCCTGGGGACAAATTCATTGGTCCTGTGGGGCTTCTGATTGCCGCTGGATTCGCAGCCGTCATGGTGGTGACGTTCGGAGCACTGTCTGACCGCTTTGGCCGCGTCCGGGTTTACCGTTATGGTGCGTTGTTCCAGGCGATATTTGCCATCCCGGCCTTCTATCTGGTGACTCTCGGAAACGTGACCCTCGTGTGGGCAGTCATGGTGGTTGGTATAGCGCTTGGTGTCCAGTCCATGCTGGGCCCGCAGTGCCCGCTGCTACCTGAACTGTTTGGTTCCCAGTACCGCTTCACCGGAGTTGCGCTCAGCCGGGAAATCTCTGCAGTGCTGGCAGGCGGCCTTGTGCCCCTGCTCGGCGCCATTCTCCTGGCGGCTACGCATAACTCCTGGGTTGTTCTCGCGGTCTACTCGCTCGTTTTGGCCCTGATTTCGTTCATCACGACATTCTTTACGCCTGAAACAGCAGGACGGGACCTTCTTGCCCTTGAGGACGCGAAGTAGCGGACCGCCATTTGCCAAGCATTGGCGCAAAAAAGGCTCCGACCCCCTTGGGGTCGGAGCCTTTCGCGTCAGAGCTTGCCGGGTTTAGTAGAAGTGGACCGGATCCACCAGGTGGGGAAGGTCGCCACCGTCCATGAATGTACGGAGGTTGCTGCAAAAACGCTCTGCGATAAGGCGGTTTTCGGCAGAGCTCAGTGCAGACGTGTGCGGTGATACCAGCACCTTGGGGTGGTTCCACAGGGGGCTGTCCTGCGGTAGCGGCTCGATGGCAAAGACGTCCAGGCAGGCATAGGCAACTTGACCACTGTTGAGGGCCTCAAGAAGGGCGTCCTCGTCCACTACTGTGCCGCGGCCGACGTTGACGAACACGCTGCCCGGCTTCATTGCGGAGAAGATGTCAGTGCTGAACAGCTTCTCTGTGTAGGGAGTGCCGGGAAGTGTGTTCACTACGGCGTCGGCGTCGGCAACGAGGCCCGCGAGGCCGTCATTGTTGGTGACTTCGTCGATGCCCTCAATGGCCTCCACGTTGCGTTTGGTGCCGCTGACCTTCATTCCCAGAGCGCGGGCGATACGTGCCGTTTCCATGCCGATCTCGCCAAGCCCTGCAATGACTACCTTGGATCCGTTGGCCAACTTGGTGGGTGTCCGCAACTGGGGCCAAACCTTGGCCGCTTGGTCCTGGGCCATTTCGGCGCTGCGCTTGAAGCCGTTGAGGATGCCAAAGGCGGAGAATTCCGCGAGTGGCAACGCGTGGACTCCGGCTGAAGTAGTGACGCGGAATTTTCGAAGCGTCTCGGTATCCAGTCCGGAAGCCTTGACGGCTCCGCCGGCCCCGGCGGCCATGGCGTGAATCCATTGAAGGTGGGGATTGCTCTGGGCAATCCGGGCAAGGCCGGCCGGGCTTTCGTTGGGGAAGCCGTACAGGACCTGAGCCTGGTTGAGCATGGCCCAGTAGCGTTCTTCCTGCTCCGGCGTCCGCTTGAAGTCCGGGTCTCCGCTGTGGTCGGCAGGGTAGCGCTCGGGTGGAAGGAGGTCGGGTTCGTACAGAACGGTTACGGAAGGATCTACGGCGCGGATACGCTCCACATGCTCAGCTTCGAGCGGTACAGCGATCGCGATGGTAAGTTCATCAGTCGTCATAGTGTTCATCATACTGAATGGAGGCTAGGATATTGAACAGATTGCGTTTTGATGCACACAAAGAAGTGAGGTTCTTCACGACATGACCAGCAAACGTGTGGGTTTCGTAGGCTTGGGGCTCATGGGGGCTCCCATGGCTGCCAACATCGCTAAAGCAGGATGGCTCGTCAGGGCATGGAACCGTTCCGACACTGTCTTCCAAGGCCTCGCGGGCATCAGCCGCGTAGACACCCTTGCCGAACTCCGTGACGAACCAACAATCATTTTCATGCTTCCCGATTTGCCTTTGATCGAGGCCGCGGCAGAAGGCTTGCTTGATGCATGGCGCACCGAAGCGCCCCAGCCGGGCACCGCCGTCGTCGTGATGAGCAGTGTGTCGCCGACGGCGGTCCAGGAGTTCGGCGAAACCGTGCGCGAGGCCACCGGCGGAAACGCGGTGGTGGTTGACGCGCCTGTCAGCGGCGGCACTACCGGCGCCGGGAACGGAACCCTGGCCATTATGGCAGGGGCGTCCGAAACAGACTTTGAACGGCTTCAGCCACTCTTTGAAACCATGGGGACAACAGTCCGCCGGATGGGTCCACTGGGATCAGGCTCGCTCGCCAAGGCCTGCAACCAGCTGATCGTCGGGACTACGACGGCGGCACTTGCCGAGGCTGCTGAACTTGCCGAGCGCTCCGGAATGGATGTGGCTGCCCTGTATGAGGTCCTCGCGGGAGGCTTGGCGGCAAGCCGGGTGTTGGAGATCGTCGGGCCACGTTTGGCGGCGAAGGACTACACGCCCACGGGACCCGCCAAGTTCATGCACAAGGATTTGGCCTTCGTGGTCCAAAGCGCCGGGAGTGTGGGCTCCCCGGTACCCATGGCCTCTGCGGCAATCCAGCTCTACGGGGAACTCAAGCGCCAAGGACTTGGCGATCAGGACCTCGCCGTTGTTCGCCAAGCAATAGCGAATCTTGCCATGTCTTCGGCTGCCAACTAAATGCCGGCCCCAAACAAGAAACCTGTCCAGACAAGAAGGAATGCAACAGAAACATGAGTGGACTATTTGACCTGAGCGGGCGAATCGCCTTGGTCACCGGATCCAGCCGGGGGATCGGCAATGCCCTTGCCCGCGGCCTGGCTGATGCTGGTGCGACGGTGGTGCTGAACGGCATCAATCCGGAACGGCTGGCCAAGGCGCACGATGCCATGGCTGCAGACTATCCCGACGGACGGGTCTTCAGCCGGGCGTTCGATGTCACAGATGCCGCCTCGGCCGCTGAAGGCGTGCAATGGATCGAGGCCAATGTTGGCCCGTTGGAGATCCTGGTGAACAACGCCGGCATCCAGCACCGCGTTCCCATGCTTGACCTCGATGTCAAGGACTGGGACCGGGTCATCACCACGGACCTGACCAGCGCCTTCCTGGTGGGCCGGGAGGCTGCGCGGCACATGATCCCGCGGGGCCAAGGAAAGATCATCAATATCTGCTCAGTTCAAACAGACCTTGCCCGTCCCACGATCGCCCCCTACGTCGCCGCCAAGGGCGGGCTGCGTAACCTGACGCGTGCGATGACTGCTGAGTGGGCCGCTTCGGGGCTGCAGATCAACGGCATCGCCCCCGGCTACATCCACACTGAGATGACACAGAACCTGGTGGATGATGAGGCGTTTAATTCCTGGATCCTGGGCCGGACACCGGCCAACCGGTGGGGAACCGTGGCCGACCTCGCCGGACCTGTTGTGTGGCTTGCGTCGCAAGCGTCCAACTTTGTTAACGGCCAGACGATCTTCGTCGATGGTGGAATGACGGTGGTGGTCTGATGGGCAGCACACTCCCGGCCTCCGGCCCTGCCGTCGTAGCCCACGGCAAGGGTGACCTACGGATCGAAGATATCCCGCTGGCCAGGCCCGCGGCCAACGAATCGCTCGTCGAAATTGCGTACGGCGGCATCTGCGGTTCGGACCTGCACTACTGGCTCCACGGCGCGGCGGGGGAATCGATTCTGAAGGCCCCGATGGTCCTGGGCCATGAAATCGTTGGCGTCGTCATCGAGCAGGCAGCCGATGGCAGCGGCCCTGGCCCAGGAACGCCCGTGGCGGTGCATCCGGCAACCCCGGCCCCGGGCGAGGTCCGCTATCCGCAGGACCGGCCCAACCTTTCCCCGGGTTGCACGTACCTGGGCAGCGCGGCACGCTACCCGCACACCGACGGGGCCTTCAGCCGCTACGCCACCCTTCCCTCGCGGATGCTGCGTGCCCTGCCGGACACCCTGGATCTGAGGACCGCGGCGTTGGTGGAGCCTGCCAGCGTGGCCTGGCATGCCGTCGCCCGGGCCGGTGACGTCGCGGGGAAGACGGCCCTCGTGATCGGCAGTGGTCCCATCGGCGCCTTGACGGTCGCCGTCCTGAAGCGGGCCGGCGCGGCCAGGATTGTCGCCGTCGACATGCATGACAAGCCGCTGGAGATCGCCAAAGCCGTCGGTGCCGATGCGGTCCTGAGGGGTGACGAAGCGGACGCCATCGCGGCGGTGGACGCCGACGTCGTCATTGAGTCCTCAGGCAGCCACCACGGCCTGGCCTCGGCCATCAAGGGAGCAACCCGCGGCGGGAAAGTGGTCATGGTGGGGCTGCTGCCCTCGGGCCCGCAACCGGTCTTCATCTCCCTGGCCATCACCCGCGAACTGGAACTGCTGGGATCCTTCCGCTTCAACAACGAAATCGATGACGTCATTGCGGCGTTGGCGGACGGCTCGCTGTTTGTGGACCCCGTGATTACGCACGAGTTCGACCTCGCACACGGACTTGAGGCATTCGAAGTAGCCAGGAACTCAGCCCGGTCAGGCAAGGTCCTGCTGAACTTCCAGGATTAGTTTTTCGCCACGGGTACGAAGACGCGGGGCTGGTCGTTCCAGCTGGGGGCCAGCTCCGCGATCGTTTGGCGCATTATTTTTCCGGCCGCATCCCTGGCCTGCTGTCCGTCGCCGGCGTCGATGGCGTGTGCGACGTCAATATGCCACTGCAGCGCCTGCTTCTGGGGGTGTTCCGGCATGAGGCCGTGCACTGTGCGTCCCGTCAGGGTCTCTGTCACCTGGCCAATCAGGTTGGCAAACATCTCGTTTCCCGAGCCGGAGAGGACCAGTGCATGGAACCGGATATCGAGGTCAAGGAACCGTGCCATGTCTCCGGCGTCGCCGGCTTCCTTCATGGCCAGCGAAATATCCACGAGTTCCCGGCGAAGGGTTTCCGGAGCGTTTCCGGCTGCGAGTTCCGCAGCAACAGGCTCGACGGCGGAACGTAGCTCAGCGAGCGACCTCAGTTGGGCGCCACGGCCCTCCCCGGCCAAGCGCCAGCGAATGACCAACGGATCAAAGGGATTCCAGCGATGGGCCGGGAGGACGCGGATTCCGACACGCTTGATGGTTTCCACCAGGCCCAGCGACTGCAGGACGCGGACGGCCTCCCGGACCACCGAGCGCGAAACGTTGAGCTCGTCTTCCAAATGTTCGGCCAGCATGACGTGGCCAGTGGGAAGGGCGCCGCCCACAATCCGGGTTCCCAGATGCTCTACGGCGCGGTGGTGGAGGCTGGTTGACATAGACGTAAGCATAGTGCGGCGAACGCATTCCGCGTGCCGTCCGACGCCGCTTGGCGCCGTTCGGAAGTCCCGCACATCATAGACTGTTTATGACGCGGCGCCGTTCCAAAACGTGGGCGTCGCTTTCCTGCTCATGGCTTAAATACGTATGGTTTATTACAGCCCCTGGTTATGAAATCGCTTCCTGCTGTCCGCAGGACTGTTTGTACACGATCGAATTGGAGTTTTGATGTCAGCACACATCGGTGTCACCGGCCTCGCGGTGATGGGCGCCAACCTGGCCCGCAACCTGGCCCGCAACGGCTTCACTGTGGCTCTCCACAACCGCTCCGTGGAAAAGACCGACGCCCTGCTGGAAAAGCACGGCACGGACGGCGACTTCATCCGCACTGAAACGCTGCAGGAACTCGTCGACTCCCTCGAAAAGCCCCGCCGTGTCCTGATCATGGTTAAGGCGGGCGCTCCCGTGGACAACGTCATCGAGCAGCTGGAACCGCTGCTCGAGGCCGGCGACATCATCATCGATGCCGGTAACTCGCACTACGAGGACACCCGCCGCCGCGAAGCCGCGCTGGCCAAGAAGGACCTGCACTTCGTTGGCGTCGGTGTTTCCGGTGGCGAAGAGGGCGCATTGAACGGTCCCTCCATCATGCCCGGTGGCTCCAGGGAGTCCTATGACGCCCTCGGCCCGCTGCTGGAGAAGATTGCCGCAAAGGTCGACGGCGAACCGTGCTGCGCTTGGATCGGCACCGACGGTGCCGGCCACTTCGTCAAGATGGTCCACAACGGCATCGAATACGCCGACATGCAGGTTATCGGTGAAGCATTCGATCTCCTCCGCTCCGGCGCCGGCATTGAGCCCGCCGAGCAGGCCAGGATCTTCGCTGACTGGAACAAGGGCGATCTGTCCTCCTTCTTGATCGAAATCTCGGCCGAGGTTCTGGGCCACGTCGACGCCAAGACCGGCAAGCCGTTCGTTGATGTCGTCGTGGATGCTGCAGGCCAGAAGGGAACCGGACGCTGGACGGTCATCTCCGCACTGGAACTCGGCTCCCCGGTCTCCGGCATTGCCGAGTCCGTTTTCGCCCGCGCATTGTCCTCACAGGCCGAGCAGCGCAAGCTTGGCCAGGAACTGCTGGCCGGCGAAGAGGCTTCCGTGGAGATCCCCGAGACGTTCGTTGAGGACGTCCGCCAGGCGCTGTACGCCTCCAAGCTGGTTTCCTACGCCCAGGGCCTGGACATGCTGACCTCCGCCGCGAAGGAGTACGGCTGGGACCTCAAGCTGGACGAAATCGCCTCGCTGTGGCGCGCAGGTTGCATCATCCGCGCAGAACTCCTCAAGGACATCACCAAGGCCTACGCTGCCGAGGAGAAGCCTGCCAACCTCCTGTTCGCGCCGGCTTTCACCAAGGCCATCGCTGAGGCCCTCCCGGCCTGGCGCCGCGTTGTAGCCACCGCTGTCCAGCTGGGCATCCCGGTTCCGGTCTTCTCCTCCTCGCTGGCCTACTACGACGGCCTGCGCCGCAAGCGCGTTGCTGCTGCCCTGATCCAGGGCCAGCGCGACCTCTTCGGTGCGCACACCTATGGCCGCGTTGATGCCGAAGGTACGTTCCACACCCTGTGGGGCGAAGACAAGTCCGAAATCTCGGCCGTCGACACCCACTAAGGTTCCGCAGCAAGGCCGGTTCTTCCCCGATACGCTGGGAGGAGCCGGCCTTTGCCGTGCCGGAAGGGGTACTGGGCCATCGTGGCGAGTGCCAGGAGCCAAGGAGCCAGAGACATGACCGAGCGCATCGCTTTTGTCACAGGGGCATCTACCGGCATTGGTTTTGAGACGGCGCGCGCCCTGAGGTCCGAAGGCTTCATTGTCTACGCCGGTGCGCGCAGGGTGGAGAAGATGCATCCCCTTCAGGCGCAGGGAATCACCGTCATGCACCTGGACGTCACCGTAGAAGAGTCCATGGCCTCAGCTGTGGCGCTTGTTGAAGCTGCACACGGGCACATAGATGTCCTGGTGAACAACGCAGGGTACGGCTCCTACGGCTCCCTCGAGGAGGTTCCCCTGGCAGAAGGCAGACGCCAGTTCGAGGTGAACGTGATGGGTTTGGCGAGGATGACGCAACTCGTTATTCCCAGGATGCGGCATGCGGGTTCTGGCCGGATCATCAACGTCTCGTCCATCGGCGGAAAGATTTATGAGCCCCTGGGCGCTTGGTACCACGGGACCAAGTTCGCAGTGGAGGGGATGAGTGATTCTTTGCGGCTCGAGTTGAAACCGCACGGCATCGACGTCGTACTCATCGAGCCCGCCGGAACGGACACCGAATGGGGCACCATTGCCGGGGAAGGCCTCTTATCCGCATCCGGCAGGGGTCCATACAAAGGGCAAGCCCACGTTATGGCAGCAGCCTTGGCCTCAACATCCGGACAGCTGATATCCACGCCTCCGAGGGTAGTGGCTAAGGCAATAGTTCGCGCGTCAACGGCAAAACGCCCCAAGACCCGCTACCCGGTGGGTAGGGGAGCCTGGAGCGTCCTGGCCTTGCGCAGGGTTCTTCCTGACCGCGTGTTTGACGCCGTGCTGTGGAACTCCTACAAGAGGTTTACCGGCTAGCTCAAACTAGATCCTGTATTCGATGTAGTACTCAGCCGGGTCAACCGCCGGTTTGGTTTCGGATTTCGCGTCGCGGTGCCGCCACGTCGCTGGAATGCCGGTGATGATCGACTCCGGGGGAGCGTTCTTCACCACGACGGCGTTCGCACCAATTGCGCTGTCTGCGCCGATGGTGATGGGTCCCAGGACCTTGGCGCCGGCGCCGATGGTCACCCGATCCCCGATGGTGGGGTGGCGCTTGACCTTGGCAAGGGATCGGCCACCCAGCGTCACACCGTGATAGATCATCACGTCTTCGCCGATTTCGGCCGTTTCGCCGATGACGACACCCATACCGTGGTCGATGAAGAAGCGCCGGCCGATGGTTGCGCCGGGATGGATTTCGATGCCCGTCAGGAACCGCGCCAACTGTGAAATCAGTCTGGCAGGAAAGCGAAGGGCCGGGTTTTGCCAGAGCTTGTGGGTCACGCGGTGTGCCCAGATGGCATGCAGGCCGGAGTAGGCGAAAAAGTTCTCAAAAGAACCTCGAGCCGCCGGGTCATGCGACCGGGCGGCGTCGAGGTCTTCCTTAAGCCTTGCGAAGAAGCTCACAAAGACCTTTCTACAGGAAATGAATGCTTGCGGGCGAAGTGTTAGCCGCGGATGTCGTCAAAGAGGACAGTGGAGATGTAACGCTCCCCGAAGTCCGGCACGATCACGACGATCAGCTTGCCCTTGTTCTCCGGACGCTTGGCTACTTCCAGTGCACCCCACACCGCGGCACCGCCGGAAATACCGGCCAGTACGCCTTCCTTGGAACCAAGGGCGCGGGCGGTGGCAACGGAGTCTTCAAGGGTCGCATCGAGAACTTCGTCGTAGACGTTGGTGTCCAGGACCTCCGGGACGAAGTTGGCGCCCAGACCCTGGATCTTGTGGGGACCCGGGCTGCCGCCATTAAGGATGGGGGAGTCCTTGGGCTCGACTGCAATGATCTGGACTTCGGGCTTGCGCTCCTTGAGGACCTGTCCGACGCCGGTCACGGTACCGCCGGTACCGACGCCGCCAACAAAGATGTCTACTTCGCCGTCTGTGTCCGCCCAGATTTCCTCGGCAGTGGTGTTGCGGTGGATCTCCGGGTTGGCCGGGTTGGCGAACTGCTGCGCCCAGATGGAGTTCTCCGTGTTGGCAACAATCTCCTGGGCCTTTTCAACAGCGCCGCGCATGCCTTCGGAACCGGGAGTCAGTACGATCTCTGCACCGTAAGCGCGAAGCATGACACGACGTTCGGTGGACATGGTCTCAGGCATGGTCAGGATGACCTTGTAGCCGCGTGCGGCACCAACAAGGGCCAGAGCGATTCCGGTGTTGCCGGAGGTGCCCTCGACAATTGTTCCGCCCGGCTTCAGGGCACCGGACTTTTCGGCGGCGTCAATGATGGCCACACCGATGCGGTCCTTCACGCTGTTGGCCGGGTTGTAGAACTCAAGCTTGACCGCAACGGTGGCCTCAAGGCCTTCGGTCAGCCGGTTCAAACGGACCAGCGGAGTGCGGCCGACCAGCTGGGTGACGTCGTCGTAGATCCTTGCCATGAAGATTATGCCTATCTCTGAAGAGGGAATGCTGAGGTCAGCCTAACCAGCAGGATCGAAACCCTGCTAAGCAGTTAGCCATGCAGAGTAATATTTCCGCGCTTTGGCCAGTTTTGGATTGATGATGACCTGGCAGTAACCCTGGTACGGGAATTTGGCGTAGTAGTTCTGATGGACTTCCTCTGCCTCATAGAACTCGGGTAGCCGGCTCACTTCCGTCACAATCGGATCGGCCCAAAGTGCTTGCGCGCGCTCGATGGCTTCTTCGAAGAGAATCTTTTCCTCCGTCGTGGTGTAGAACATCGACGAACGGTATTGGGTACCTGTGTCGTAGCCCTGCCGGTTCAACGTGGTGGGGTCATGCAGCGCGAAGAACATGTCAAGAATGACCTCCTCCGGCACCACGGTCTCGTCGAATGTCACCGCAACTACCTCCGCATGACCGGTCATTCCCGAGCAGACGTCGTAGTAGTCAGGGTTTCGGACATGGCCACCCGTATAGCCCGAGACCACGGAACTGACGCCGCGGGTTTTCTGGTACACGGCATCAAGGCACCAGAAGCATCCACCACCAAGTACAAAAGTTTTCATGATCTCTTCAATGGATTGGAGGGGCTGATGATTCCCGCAATACCTTACGGGACAATAACGCCACCGGGAACGCCACCGGGAACGCCACTGGGTACGTCACTGGGCAGGCGCGGCAGCAACCAAGACTGCCCTATCGGGCCCAGTAGGTAAGAATAAGAGTATGGAAGCAGTAGACACCGCCATTTCCGATGCGGATTCCGGCGATGACGCCGGGACAGTGGAAGCAAGCGGGGACCCGACCCTTGGCCAGGTGTTGCTTGCTGTTGAGGAACTCTGGCCGGAATCCTTGGCTGAGGATTGGGATGAGGTAGGCCTCGTGGTGGGGCGCCCCACCACGCCGATCACCAAAATCCTGTTTGCCGTGGATCCCACCCTGGCCGTCATCGACGAGGCCATTGAGTGGGGTGCCGGACTCCTCATTACCCATCATCCCTTGTTGCTCAAAGGCGTGAACTCCGTCGCGGCCACGTCCGCGAAGGGATTGGCCGTGCACCGACTTATCGAGGCGGGCACCGGACTCCTGACCGTCCACACCAACGGTGACTCCGCCGTCGGGGGCGTATCGGACGTGTTGGCGGACGCCTTTGGCCTGGAAAATGTTGCCCCACTGACCCCTGCCGCCAATGGCCTGCCCGAGGAAGGCATTGGCCGGGTTGGAGAGCTTCCTGAGCTCATGACCCTGGGTGATTTCGCTGCCCGCGTCTTTGGGATGCTCCCCGCAGTGGCCGGAGGGGTCCGCGTGGCTGGCGACAAGGACGGTCTGCTGCGGCGCGTCGCCGTCTGCGGTGGCGCTGGGGACAGCTTGTTCGATGCCGTCAGGGCCAGCAACGCAGATGTGTATGTGACAGCAGACATGCGGCACCATCCAGCGTCGGAGGCGCGGGAAGGTGCCGTCAACGGCCGTCCGTACCTCATTGACGTATCGCACTTTGCCAGTGAATGGCTGTGGCTGCCCGTAGCCGCGGAAGCGCTCGGCAACGTACTGGCTGATCAGGGCTACGACGTCGAGATCCGCGTGAGCAGCACCAACAGCGATCCCTGGGACTTCATACTCACTCCCGGCGGGGACTAGAGTCTAGAAGATACGGACAGTCCCAATAAAAAGGGGCCCGTCCATCCGGAACTGATCCCCAGGCCCGGAAGTAACAAGCGGAGGTAAGCGTGGCGAAAGCAGCACCGGCAGAACAATTGAAATTGCTTGAACTGCAGGGACTGGACGCCAGGCTCAAGTCGTTGGCAGGCCGCCGGAAGGTGCTGGAAACAGATCCCCGGATAGCTGACCTGCAGGATGCACTCAACGTTGCCAATGGTGAGTTGGGCGCGGCCAAGATGGCCGTACACGACGCCGAAGCCGAACTGCGTCGTTCGGAAGCTGACGTGGAACAGGTCGCATCCCGCATCGAACGGGACGAAGCCAGGCTCAATAGCGGAACCGGCCTCTCCAAGGACCTCGTAGCGCTCCAAAGTGATATTGCGTCCCTTAATAAGCGCCGCTCCGACCTTGAAGATGTTGAGCTTGAAATCCTGGAACGTTTGGACACCCTGCGGGAGCGCCAGGCCGCGCAACAGACCATCGTTGATGACATCCAGGGTTCATTTGCCGGCATCCGCGCCGAACTGGATGAGGCGATTGCTGAGATCGCGGCCGAGGAAACCGTGGTCCGCGGGCAGCGTGCCGCTTTCGCGGAGGCCCTCGACGCCGGAATGCTCGCAGTCTATGAGAAGACCATAGCCAAGCGCGGCGTCGGTGCCGCCAGGCTCTTCCACGGTAAATCGGAAGGTTCAGGGATGATGCTCAGCCCCGGCGACCTCGCTGAAGTCAAGGCTGCGGCTGACGACGACATCGTCTTTTGCCCTGATTCCGGATGCATCCTGGTCCGTTCGGCCGAGTGGAACTGACCTAGCCGAGCGGAACTGACCTAACTGCCCAGAATGATATTGAGGGCATGCGGCTTGCGAGCCATCCCGGGCACAAGTTCCGCTGCCCAGACTTCCTTGGCAGCCTTCAGCAGTTGATCGGGCGTGGCAGGGGCCTTGCCGCGCCTGGTCAGCAGATGCCTGGCAAACTCGCCACGGGTGTGTTTGGCGAAGTGGCTGACCACCGTGCGCTTGCCGTTTGTCTCGTTGAATACATTCACCGTGACGGTCTGCGCTGCCGGGGGAGCCCACGCAGCTGCATACGTGCTGGAACGGCAATCAACCAGCAGCTCTCCTTCAGCCCGTTTGGCGAGGGCCGCATTCAGGTTCGGCTTCCAGAAGGAGGCGAGGCGTCCGACGTCGGGCAGTGCGGTTCCCATGGACAGCCGGTAGGCCGGCACCTGGTCACCAAAACCGATAACGCCCCACAGTGCCGAAACCACCAAAATCGTTTCGGTTGCCTTGCGTCGTTGGGCCGGCGTCATGGATTTAAAGCCGAGCGCGTCATACAGGACTCCTGAGTAGACCTGATGGGCCGGGGCGGCCGGTTCCGCGTGCAGCCGGGTATTACGTTCGACGTCGTCCTTCAGCGAGGCACCTACGCCCAGCAGTGCAAGCGCGTCCTCGTGGGCGCTGACGGTGCCCAACGATTCCAGGACCTTCGCTCGGTACGGGTTCAGCTCCGGAAAGCTGAGCGACTCCCATTCGAAGGCGGGACCTTTGACGGCGGGGGTCTTGCCTTCGGAAGGCGGCAGCAGAATCAGCACCAGACGATATTACCGGGGACCGGCACAACCCTCGACGCCGGTAGACTGTACGGCGGATGGGTTGACCAGGCGGTCGCGCGTCACGCAAGTGGCTCGAGGAACGTCCGGGCTCCGCAGAGCAGGGTGGTGGGTAACGCCCACTCGGGGTAACCCGCAGGCCAGTGCCACAGAAAACAGACCGCCTGCGCGTGGTGATGCTTGCATCAGCATGCGGCAGGTAAGGGTGAAACGGTGGTGTAAGAGACCACCAGCTCCCTGGGTGACCGGGGAGGCTAGGTAAACCCCACCCGGAGCAAGGCCAGACAGGGCACGTTTGAGGGCTGCTCGCCCGAGTGTCCGGGTAGGCTGCTGGAGGGCGCCGGCAACGGCGTTCGTAGATGGATGGCCGCCACTCCTTTGCCGGCAACGGCAAGGGATGACAGAACCCGGCGTATCGGTCAACCCATCCACATATTTGCCACTGAGGTCCCAGGCATGTGATGTCCATTGTGACTGCCATGTGAGTGATTTCACGCCCCCGGGCGCCCAAGAGGGCGCCCTTCCGCCTTAGACTTGTTATGAACGTAGATGTTCTGCCGCCGGGACTGCGTTCGCAGCCGGCGGTCTTTTCTTTGCAATCGTTCAAGGCGCTGTGGGTGGACCGAAGCCCGTCCAGTGCTCGTGCCGCAGGATTACTCCGGGCGGCCGCCATCTGCATACGAGGACGTATGTGGTTGACCCAAGGAAGGTAGTTCTGTGAGCCAGACGTCAGATTCTTGTCTTGATAAGTGGATGGGCCGGGAGGCTCTCGCCGAGGCCATGATTCCGGTGATCGGCCGGTTGTACCGGGAAAACAACGTGGTCACGAGCATCCACGGCCGGAGCCTGATCAACAAGTCGACCATGAACATCCTGAAGGCCCACCGCTTTGCGCGCCGGATGAGCAACACCGAGCTCCTGCTCGAAGAAACCGCACCGCTGTTGAATGCTCTTGCTGAGCTGGAACTCGGTGCGGCTGCAATCGACATTGCCCGTCTCACGGAGAAGTTCCGCGTCGAGGGCCACGGCACCTCGTTGGATGACTTCCTGCGGGCCGAGCTCGCTGAAATCGTCGGAAAGCGTGGCGCTGATGACCGCACCAGCACCGACGTCGTGCTGTACGGCTTTGGGCGCATCGGCCGCCTCCTGGCCCGCATCCTGATTGAAAAGGCCGGTGGCGGGCATGGCCTGCGGCTGCGTGCCATCGTTGTCCGCAAGGGCGCCGAGAACGACCTCGTCAAGCGTGCCAGCCTCCTGCGTCGCGACTCCGTACACGGTTCCTTTGAGGGAACCATCCGCGTGGACGAAGAAGCAAACACCATCACCGCCAACGGCGTTCAGGTCCAGGTCATCTACTCCGACAACCCCGCAACCGTGGACTACACCGCCTACGGCATCAAGGATGCCCTCGTAGTGGACAACACCGGGCGTTGGCGCGATGCGGAAGGCCTGTCCCAGCACCTGCAAAGCAAGGGTGTTTCGCGCGTCCTGCTGACGGCTCCGGGCAAGGGCGACCTGAAGAACATCGTCCACGGAATCAACCAGTCCGACATTTCCGATGACGACAAGATCGTCACGGCCGCGTCGTGCACGACCAACGCCATTACTCCGGTACTGAAGGCCATCAACGACAAATTCGGTATCATCCACGGCCACGTTGAGACGGTGCACTCGTTCACGAACGACCAAAACCTGATCGACAACTTCCACAAGGGAGATCGCCGCGGCCGCTCGGCAGCCCTGAACATGGTCATCACGGAGACAGGGGCAGCCAAGGCTGTTGCCAAGGCGCTTCCGGAACTTCAGGGCAAGCTCACTGGTAACGCCATCCGCGTACCTACCCCGGACGTATCCATGGCGATCCTGAACCTCAACCTCGCCAAGGGCACCACACGCGATGAGGTCAACGACTACCTCCGCGAAATGTCGCTGCACTCACCGTTGCGCAAGCAGATCGACTACATCGATTCCCCGGACGTTGTCTCCACCGACTTCGTTGGGTCCCGCCGGGCAGGCATCGTTGATGGTCTGGCCACTATTTCCAATGACAAGAACCTCGTGCTCTACGTTTGGTACGACAACGAATTCGGCTACTCCTGCCAGGTTGTCCGTGTCATGGAGGAAATGGCCGGCGTCAACCCGCCGTCCTTCCCTGCCCGCGACATCGTGGCGCCTATTGCAGTGCTTGAGGCAGCGAACGCCTAAGCCGGGAAGTATTCACGGGTTTCCCGGCTGTGTTACTGGTATCAGCCGGGAAACCTGACCAAAATGGGTTCATGGAAAATGAATCGACTTTGGAACACGAGACAACGCTGGAACATGCGCTGGATGTAGCACGGGCCAACCACAAGCAGGCACAGAAACTGCTGGACCAGGCCATCGCAGCAAACGCGGCGGGGGACGTCAGCGACGAACGCGTCCAGCAATTGCGTAGGCTGCTTGAGGTGGCTGCCGAAGACCTCCAACGCGTTATGCGTGAGCAGTAACCCGGGGAAGTTCCCCATCACTGCAGTGTGACTTCTCCTACACACTGTGGATATCGGCTCTGACTGTCGGTGCCGTGTCCTACGCTCATAGGACACGACCCACCCCGACTGGACGGAGCCCCTTGAGTATCACCTGGTCTGCCTACAAACGCGCGCGCAGACGATCACGTCAGGCGTGGGCCATTCTAGGATTGGCAGCCGTAACCCTCGCGGCAGGACTGTCCTGGTTCTTCACCACCGGCCAGTTCGATGCAGCCGGGCCATGGGTGTCCGGTCCCAGTGAAGCCCCGGTATTTAATCCTGCATGGATGAAACCCATTACCGGCATAGAGGCCGTTCCCGCGGAGAAGGCAAGTGCGGCACTCGCACAGCTGGAAGTTAAAGGACGCGCATCCCAGGAAGACTATGAGCGAACCGCATTCGGCCAGGCGTGGCTGGACGCCGATCGAAACGGATGCGATACCAGGAACGACATCCTGCGCAGGGACCTGTCGTCCGTGGAGTTCACCAGTGGTTCCTCATGCAGGGTTGCCGCCGGAGAGTTTCAGGAACCCTACACGGGCGCCCACGTAACCTTCCGTCGGGGCCAGGACACCAGCGCTGAAGTTCAGATTGATCACATTGTCGCCCTGGCCGACGCATGGCAGAAGGGTGCCAAGCAGTTAACGGTGCAGCAACGCCAAAGGCTGGCAAATGATCCGTTGAACCTGATTGCGGCTGATGGGCCGGAGAACGTGAAGAAGGGCGCCGGCGACGCGGCCACGTGGCTCCCTCCGAACAAGAACTTCCAGTGTCACTACGTAGCGCGGCAGATCTCCGTCAAGGCAGCGTACAAGCTGTGGGTCACACAGTCGGAGAAGGATGCCATGATGCGCGTCCTGTCTTCTTGCCCGGATCAGCAGACCATCTACAGCGCCAGGTGACCGTGCCCCAGTTGCCAGGTACCGCCGTCGTCGATTCTCTCCAGGACTATGCGCTGGAGCGAAGTCTCCCGGGGTAGTTTGTCCAGGTTCCCGAGCCCCCGCTGCCTAAACGTGAAGTACACGGCATCAGTGGGGGCATCGGTGCACCGATCCAGGGTGAAGCGGCGGGCGAAGGATGCGATGTTGCTGTCAGGAAGCCGCGCAACCAGATAAGGATCCAGCATCCAGGACTCGCACGTGGCCACAGTGGCCGGTTTGTCCGGGAAATAGTGGGGAAAGAACGAGCGCGCCTCGTCAAAGCTGGCGTCGACCAGCGCAGGGGAGAGGCCGCCGTCTTCGGGAATATGGACACCCAGGATCCAATCGGATGCGTACGCCACGTTGCCCCCTGGGCCGTCGTCACGCCGGCTCCGGATCAAATGGAATTGCAACCGGCCGAGGCGGAACAGATTCCCTGCCATATGCAACGTCAGCCAGCTCCAGGTGTCCAGGCCGAAATGTCCATGGACGCGGCGGTTGATGCGCAGCTGGAGCCCTACGTCGGCCAACGTGGCTGCTGAGACGTCAGTGCTGATACCCAGTTCCAGATGGTATGCGTGGACTCTGGGTGCGAAGCGGAGCAGTGCCTCGATCCAGACGCCCTCGACGGGCTGGCCGGGCCAAATCCGGTCGGGAGAAATACTGTCGGCCGGAAAAGTGCCAAGCCGCTCCTGCAGAAGCTCCAATGCTTCCAGGACGTGGCCACTGGGGGCTCTGTCCAGGAGCGCGGCGCATTCCACGGCGTCCTCGCCGGCAATGTCCAAGAGCTCGAACAATGCTGCATGGGGTGCCTGGCTCATCGAATCAGTGTCCGAACGGGTCAGGGTCGACGCCAGGCATCCATGTCAATCCGGGAACGCCCCAACCGTTCTTCTTGGCCTGCTTCATTGCCTTCCTGGCATATCGGTCCACAAGGCGGTTGACGTAAAGCTTGCCGTCCAAATGGTCGTACTCGTGCTGCATGACTCGAGCGAACCAGCCCGTGGCTTCGAAGTCCACAGGATTTCCGTCACCATCAAAGCCTTGGACGCGGGCCCACTCGGCACGCTGCAGAGGGTAGTGCTCTCCGGGGAAGGACAAGCAGCCCTCAATGTGCTCTTCCGGGTCCGGGAGGGCGCCTGAGACCTTTGAGAGGGTCAACACGGGATTGACCAGAACGCCTTGATCAGGGGCGTCGTCGTCGTTCGCGTACTTATACACAAAGATGCGCTTCCCGACTCCCACCTGGGGTGCGGCGAGGCCTACTCCGTTCGCGGCTTCATTGGTTTCAAACATGTCCGCGATGAGTTTCCGGAGATCGTCATCGAATACTTCGACTTCACTTGCCCGACGATGCAAAACGGGTTCGCCCCAAATGGTCACAGGGAGGACGGTCATCTCAGCTCTTCCTTGGTTGATCGCTGTGTTCCGGAAGCAACCCATGCGACTGCAGCCGGGCCAAAACAAAACAAAGGCCGCACCGGATAACCGGTGCGGCCTTTGTGGAAACCGGCTTTTTGAGCCAATCTCGGCGGGGTGAGCGACGGGGGTTGAACCCGCGACCTCCTGGACCACAACCAGGCGCTCTGCCAACTGAGCTACGCCCACCATGTGCCTTTTCCGGTAAGTCCGTATGACCGGCATTCCGTGAAGGCAACGACAAATAGCTTACCTGCTGTTTTGGGGTGAAAAGTCCACTTTTGCCGGTTTCGACGAAAAAACCTTCAAAAATGGCGCAGATCACATAGTTTCCGTTGAGCCCAGAGTCTCAGCAGTAGCCGTGATGTCCTTGGAGATGCGCTGCGCGGTAGCCGTGTCAGGCCCAGGGGCGGGCACAAAAACGGCCTGCCTGTAGTAACGGAGCTCGTCGATGGAATCCTTGATGTCCCCCAGTGCGCGATGTCCGCCATGCTTGGCCGGCGACTGGAAGTAGGCCCGCGGGAACCAGCGGCGCGAGAGTTCCTTGATGGTACTGACATCGATGACGCGGTAGTGGAGGTGCTCCACAATGTTCGGCATGTCCCTGGCCAGGAACATCCTGTCCGTGCCCACGGAGTTGCCTCCGAGTGGGGCCTTGCGGGGGTCCGGAACCCACTTCTCGATGTACTCAAGCACCTGCGCCTCGGCCTCGGCCATCGTCTTGCCGTGGGGGAGTTCGTCAAGGAGCTTGGAGCGGGTGTGCATGTCTCGAACGAAGTCGTTCATTTGCTCCAGCGCTGCGTCGTCGGGCTTGATGACGACGTCCACGCCATCGCCCAGGATGTTGAGCTCGGAGTCCGTCACGAGCGCCGCAACCTCGATCAGGGCGTCGTTCTTGAGGTCCAGGCCGGTCATTTCGCAGTCAATCCAGACGATGCGTTCATTAGTAATAGGCACGCGCCTAGCCTATCCTTCAGGCGGTTCCAAGTGCTCCGATGGTAGGATTTTTGAGCACGGCAGTGTCCTTTCTTCCTGTCGTGGACAGCCCCCAGAGATTCAGATTTCTGTCCCGGAACGCAACGGGCAAACGATTGGATGAAGACCACATGACGGTGCCTGTACCCGCCGCCCAGAAGGCAGGGAAAGAAGCGCCGCCTGCGGTTGCTGCTGCCATCGAAGTGGATAACGCCAGGTCCCCGCTGATCGCCGGTTTCATTGGTTCGATGTTCCTCGTCTTCGGCTCGCTGGGCGTTGGCTGGCTCGCACCAGTGTCTGAACTTCGACGGCTTCCGCTTTTCATCTGGATGCGTACCGAAGGTGTTGGTGTCGCGCTTTCCATCGTCCTGCTGGCTGTCGGTGGCATGCTGCTTGTCCGGGCTTGGCTGCGCCTGGGGCAGCGTGTCCGGGTATGGGGACTCCAAGCCCGCAAGGCCACTCTGCAGGCCGTGGTGGCCTGGGGACTGCCCATGATGTTCACTGTCCCGCTGTTCAGCAGGGACGTCTACGCCTACATCGGCCAAGGCAGACTCATGGTTGAGGGAATGAATCCCTACGAGAATGGGATTTCCGCCCTCCCGAACTACTTCCAATTGGGTGCGGACAAGATGTGGACGGAAGCTCCCGTTCCGTACGGTCAGTTCTTCCTTTGGATCGAACAATTTGTTGTTTGGGTGACCAATGTCCAACCTGAGGCCTGCATCATGCTGTTCAGGCTGGTGGCAGTTGCGGGCGTCATACTTTGCATCATCTACGTGCCCAAGCTGGCAGAGCTCCACGGCGTCAATCCGCACCGTGCACTATGGTTGACAGCCGCCAACCCCCTCTTTCTCACCAACTTCATTGCCAGTGTCCACAACGACGCGCTCATGATTGGGCTGGCCCTGGCAGGTCTGTACTACTGCGCCACCCGCCGGGTGGTGCTGGGCTTGGTGCTGGTGACACTCTCCATTTCGGTCAAGCCAATCACGGTGGTCTTCCTGCCCTTTATCGGCTTGCTCTGGGCGGGCAAGGGTGCGTCATGGCCGCGCAAGATCCTTTTCTGGTTCCTGACAGCCGCCCTGACCTTTGGCCTCCTGTACGCCATGAGCCTGGTCAACGGGTTTGGGTTTGGATGGGTGAAGGGCCTCTCTGCCCCCGGGAGCGTCTGGATCTGGTATGCACCCATCGGTTTGATCGGCCTGGTTGTCGCCTCGATCTTCAACGTTTTTGGCCTCGATGGCTGGGGCATGGCCAAGTGGGTCTACGACGCCGGCAAGGTGCTGATGGTGGGGGCAATCGCCTGGCAGGTGTTCCGGGGAGAGCACGACCGCCTGATGCGCCGGCTCACGTTGGCCTTTGCGGCGATTGTCCTGCTGGCACCCATGATCCAGTCATGGTACGTGGTGTGGCTGATTCCGCTGTTTGCTGTAACCGGCATCCGCAACGACTGGCAAGTGAAGGCTGTCTACTTCGTGGTGTCGTTCTTCATGGTCTATGCCATCTCGGACCAACTGGATGTGTTCCCCTATCTTCAAAGCGAGGATCTCGGCCTCGCCTTGACCCTGGCGCGGAACGCGGCGGCCATCATCGCTCTTCTGTTTGCCGTTTACCTGATCTTCGTGGATCCAAAGACAAAGAGCCTTTTCCGCAAACGCGACGAACCAGGCCTGCGTCCGATCATTTAAGATTGCGCGGCGCTCAAGGAGAGGGCAGAAGCCGCACTGCCTCGCGTGTGGAGAGCGGGCTGAGGGCCGGGGCATTCTCTGCGGCGAATGCCCTGACCCACTCGGGGTTCGTCTTGCTGTACTCCCGCAAGGCCCAGCCGATGGCCTTCCGGATGAAGAACTCCTTGTCGGCAAGGTTGGGTTTGATAACAGCCGCCAGCAGTCCAGGGTCCGTCCGCGTCTTGGCCGCCAATTGAGCAGTGATGGACGCCCTCCGGATCCACATATCCTCGTCCGTGGACCACTGCAGCAAAAGCGGCGTCATGGTGGACCTGTGGGCAAGGAGGAGGGCACAGAGACGGTGGGCCACTCCGTCGACAAGGTCCCACCAGGCGCCGGTGCGGATTATTTCCTCATAGACGGGAAGCATGGCAAGGTCTTCCTTGACCATCGGCAGGCCTGTCAATTCAATGGCTGCATACCGTTCTTCGCGCGCTTGGGCATTCCGCCACAAATCACGGACGGCCTCGCGAAGGCTGACGGGTGAAGAGATGGGAAACTGCTTGGCTGCAGCCTTGGCGATCCTGCGCACCTCAGGCACCCGGATACCCCACGAGGGCATGTCCGACTTCATATACGCCTGGGCTCCCCGGGCACGCTCAGCATCCCCGGCGGTTCGAAGCTTTGAGCGGATGGCCTCAAGCAGGTCCTTGTTCTCCATTCCTCAACTGTATGACCGCGCGTTCCGGGAAGTATCCAACCCGGAAGTCCACTTTGCTCTTCACCCTATGCAGACGAGCTGCCCCACGTAGAGTGAGACCAAGAGCCAGCGGGCCCCACGATGACCCCCCCCCAGCAGCGAACCATCCCGCCCGGCATTAGTGGAGGAAACCCATGTCCATGGTGAAGACACCGGATCAGATCTCGATGATGCGCGAGGCCGGGAGGGTGGTGGCCAACGCCTTGGCCGCGGTCAAGGAGCATGCTGACGTAGGTGTTTCCCTCAAGGAATTGGATGAGGTTGCCAGCAGCCTGATTTCCGACGCCGGGGCCAAGCCGGCCTTCCTTGATTACCACCCCCGTTGGGCAGCCGTCCCGTTTCCCGGGGTGATCTGTGCCAGTGTCAATGACGCGGTGGTGCATGGAATACCAAATGGCTACGTCCTCCAGGACGGGGACCTCCTCAGCGTGGATTGCGGTGCCTTCCTTGAAGGCTGGTGTGGAGATGCTGCCATCAGCTTCATCGTGGGAACGGCAGATCCGGTGGACCAGGCGCTGATCGATGCCACGGACGCTGCACTCGCCCGGGGTATCGAAGCTGCCCGTGTGGGCAACAAGATGGGCGACCTCGCCTATGCGATAGGCGGCGAGGCCAAGCGTGCTGGATACGGATTATTGGCCGATCATGGCGGCCACGGTATCGGCCGGACAATGCACGCCGAGCCGCCCGTCCCCAACATCGGCAGACCGGGCAGAGGTATCAAACTTCAAGAGGGGTTGGTCATTGCCATCGAACCAATGCTCATCCTGGGCGGCAAGGATGACTACTACCACGATGAAGACGAGTGGACTCTGCGTTCAGCCAGCGGAAACAAGGCCGCCCATAGTGAGCACACCGTCGCTGTCACAGCTGATGGACCAATGATCCTCACGCTGCCGTAGCTGCCGCGATGACAGCTGGCTAAGCGGGCTGCCCGTGGAGGCGAACCACGGCGCGCCCGGGAAGGGGAGTTGAAACCACCGAGAACCCGCCTTCAATGAACAGCGAAACTGTGCCGTGATACAAGTCGGACGGCCCGGCCTTTGGACGAAGGCTGGTATCGACGGGGTATGCCTCAAGGGTCGTAGCCCCGTTATTGAATGCGTGGTCAACGGCTGCCCGGAGTAACGTCGCTGCAACACCTGAGCGCCGATGGCTCGGTGAAACCACAAAGCAGCTCACCGACCAAAGGGTCCCAACGTCAACGGGCGGGAGGTCTGCCGCCCGAAGAAGCTGCGACCGTTCTATGCGGGGATAGTTTGCCCGCGGTTCCACAGCGCACCAGCCCACCGCCTGACCACCCCGGAATGCCAGCACCCCCGGCTCAGGGTCCTCGTTGAAACGTGCCCGCAGGAGTTCCTTGAGTTCGCTGGGTGCCGCAGACCTGAACTCCTTGCCGGGGAGGGCGAACCAGCGGCACCAGCACCGGGACGGCTCGCCCTTGACCCCGAACAATTCCTCCACGGCCTCCCAGGATGCCGGAGCTGTCTCCAGTCGGGGAGCTGCTGCGTCGAATGCCATGGACCCAGAATATTCTCCAGTGCGGGGCTGGTCCCACCAGTTTCATCGCGGTCCCCGATGCGGAGTTCAAGCCCCGGCACCCAGCAACTCACCTGTAGTGGTGTTTACCACCAGCGGACCGGCACCGTCAGGATCATCGACGTCGACGGTTTCCGTCTCGTCCTCCGGGGGCGCTTGTTCGTTGTCGCCGGCCTCCCACTCAATCCCCGGATCTCCAGGCTTCCCGGCTGCCTCGCCGGACGGGTTTGAGTCAGCGGAAGCCGACGTCCCGTTCATCCGGGTGAAGTTCGCAGAACCCCACATGAGATCGTGCCCGACCGATTCTGCGTCGATTTCTGCCACGTGGTAGATCCTGCCCTCGTGTTCCCACTGCCTCAGGCGTAGCTTTCCGATGACGATGACGCGTTGCCCCTTCTTCACGCTGCAGCCGACGTGCCCGGCCAAGTAGCGAAAGGATTGCACCGTGTACCAGTTGGTGTTGCCGTCCACCCATGTATTGCTGGTGCGGTCGTAGCGCCGTTCAGTTGTCCCAAGGCGAAATGAAGCAGTGGACGTTCCGCGTGTAGTGGTGGAGCTCTTGACTTCCGAGGCTACAAAGCCGCGAAGAGTAATGGTGTCGTTCATGGTGGTCCTTCTCGATATAGGAAAGTGCCCGTCCGGCCCTCTTAGCCTCATCCATGCAAACCAGGTAGGGGAGTACGGTCTTGGCCTATGTGAATAAGTCCGGCTCGTAAGGTTGTTGTGGAGGAAAAGTGTCGGTGGGCGTGGGCTGGCAGGCCGCGGTCCGAATGCACTGTAAACTCTTTGTGGCGCCAGCGGCTTAGGCTTGTATTGGCGCTTGTGCGCCCCAGTAGCTCAGGGGATAGAGCAGCGGCCTTCTAATCCGCCGGTCGGGGGTTCGATTCCCTCCTGGGGCACAAGAAATCCCCCGGAACCTGCAGGGTTCCGGGGGATTGATTCTTTAACTGCGTGGCTCGTTGGGCTGTGACTCGAGAAATTCCTTGAGATTCTGAAGAACCATGCGCCACGTCGCTGCGGAATGCTCCACTTCTTCTTCGCTCTTGTTGTTGCCTTGCGTAATGGTTACGGATGTTCCTTCGTCCGCATCGGCCAGGCGATATTCGACCGTGTGGTAGTTTTCGGGGGAATCGGGAAGTCCCGATGAAGGACTGTAGTGCGTGGTTTTCAGGAGCTGCAAGGGTTCGAAAGCCAGGATGGTGCCCTTGTCCTCGTATGCCTTGCCGTTGTACTCGCCGGAGTAGGTGATGGGATCCTCTACCCGCCAGGTCGTTTCGACATTGGTTCCGAGGAAGTATTCCTTGATGAGGCCAGGATCCGTCAGGGCCTCCCATACCTGCTCGCGCGGGGCCGCTACGGTGATCGACGCCTCGGCGTTGGGGATATTTGCTTCCATGGGCTTCTCCTTCCCGCGGCCGCCGATTCCAGCGCGCCACCACCTGGCCCACGCTACGCCCGCGGGACGTCCATGGGAATGGCAGAATGGCTATGTGATGAGCAGGGGAACCAGGGTGGAGCAGCCGGGCCGTGGAAGCAACTTTCAGCTGAACGGTAAGGCTGTCGGGACCTTTCTGGTCATTATTGCTGCGCTGGCACTGTCAGCATGTACCGCGCCGTCGCCCGAAAGGCCCATGGCCGGCATCACCTCTTCGAGTCCTGCCGCGCAACAGCCCGGCAGCGGAACGAGTATGGACCCTGCTGTAGTGGCCACGAGCACGACTGTGGAGGCAACGCTGAAAAAGATCGTGGCCGCCAGCCCCAAGCCGGATACGGAATCCGTTCGGGTAGCCTTGGTTTCGGCAGGCATTCCCAAAGCCAACGTGGAAGTGTCCGTAAGCCGGACGCCCACAGGTCTTGATGTCGATGCGCTGGAAGCTGCCGCGCTGGCAGGCGATAGTTGTGTCATGGGCCAGATCCGGGACGGAGGCGTCGTGATGAGCGTGCTGCCAGTACTTGCCACGGGGAAATGCTTCGTGGGCAGCGTTCGCTAGCAGCACTGCCTGGAGCTGAGGGCAGTGTTCGACAACACCGAATGTGAGATCTGTCCGCCTACCCACTAGATTTAAGGGCATGGCGGAATTCATTTACACGATGACCAAGGCTCGCAAGGCCGTTGGCGACAAACTTATTTTGGACGATGTCAGCATGTCGTTCTACCCTGGCGCAAAGATTGGCGTCGTGGGCCCGAATGGTGCTGGCAAGTCCACTATTCTGAAGATCATGGCCGGGCTGGACACCCCTTCAAACGGCGAGGCCCGCCTGAGCCCCGGTTACACCGTGGGCATCCTCTTGCAGGAACCGCCGCTGAATGAGGAAAAGACCGTCCTTGGCAACGTCCAGGAAGGCGTTGGCGAGATCTACGGCAAGATCCAGCGTTTCAACGAGATCTCCGAAGAGATGGCGAACCCGGATGCGGACTACGACACTCTCCTGGATGAGATGGGAAAGCTGCAGGAAGCCATTGACGCTGCCGATGCCTGGGATATCGATTCCCAGCTCGAACAGGCCATGGACGCATTGCGCTGCCCGCCCGCTGATTCCGATGTCACAGTCCTCTCTGGTGGTGAACGCCGCCGCGTAGCGCTGTGCAAGCTTCTCCTCCAAAAGCCGGACCTCCTGCTCCTTGACGAGCCCACCAACCACTTGGACGCCGAGAGCGTCCTTTGGCTCGAGCAGCACCTCTCCCAGTACCCCGGTGCGGTCCTTGCCGTGACCCACGACCGCTACTTCCTGGACCACGTGGCTGAGTGGATCGCAGAAGTCGACCGCGGCCACCTCTACCCGTACGAGGGTAACTACTCCACCTACCTGGAGAAGAAGAAGGCCCGCCTTGAGGTCCAGGGCAAGAAGGACGCAAAGCTGTCCAAGCGCCTCACCGAAGAACTTGAATGGGTGCGCTCCAATGCCAAGGGCCGCCAGACCAAGTCCAAGGCCCGTTTGGCCCGCTATGAAGAAATGGCTGCGGAGGCCGAGCGCACCCGCAAGTTGGACTTCGAAGAGATCCAGATTCCGCCGGGTCCGCGCCTGGGCTCGGTAGTGATCGAGGCCAAGAACCTGAAGAAGGGGTTCGACGACCGCGTCCTGATCGAAGACCTCTCCTTCTCGTTGCCCCGCAACGGCATCGTTGGCGTTATTGGACCCAACGGTGTGGGTAAGTCCACCTTGTTCAAGACCATCGTCGGCATGGAGCCCCTGGATGACGGTGAGCTCAAGATCGGCGAGTCCGTAAAGATCTCCTACGTGGACCAGTCCCGTGGCGGCATCGATCCCAATAAGTCTCTCTGGGAAGTTGTTTCCGAAGGCCATGACTACATCCAGGTCGGCCAGGTGGAAATGCCTTCGCGTGCCTACGTTTCGGCCTTCGGCTTCAAGGGCCCGGACCAGCAAAAGAAGGCTGGCGTCCTCTCCGGTGGTGAGCGTAACCGTCTTAACCTTGCGTTGACGCTTAAGCAGGGTGGCAACCTTTTGCTCCTTGACGAGCCCACCAACGACCTCGACGTCGAAACCCTGAGCAGCCTGGAAAATGCCCTGCTCGAGTTCCCGGGCTGTGCCGTGGTGGTCTCCCACGACCGTTGGTTCCTGGACAGGGTAGCAACCCACATCCTCGCCTATGAAGGTGACGACGAGAACCCGTCCAAGTGGTACTGGTTCGAAGGTAACTTCGACTCCTATGAGGAGAACAAGGTGGAGCGCCTCGGCGCTGATGCGGCCAAGCCGCACCGTGTGACGCACCGCCGTCTGACCCGCGACTAACGGGTCGTCACAGGCACAAAATGAGGCCGGTCCCAACTGAACTGCTCCCCGAAAGTTGGACTGGCCAAATAAGATCCTAAGCCGCGAGGGCCTGGGCACGGTATTGCACCGGGCTCAGGCCCTCGAGCTTTGTGGAGATCCGTTCGGTGTTGTACCAGCGGATGTACTCGTGCAGTGCCGCTGCCAGTGCCTCGGTGCTGAGGAACCGGACACGGTGGAAGAGTTCTTCTTTGAGGTGGCCGAAGAAGTTTTCCATCACGGCATTGTCGTAGCAGTTGGCCTTGCGTGACATTGATTGGACCGCTCCGGCACCGCTGAGGAGAGTCCGCCAGGAGCGATGCTGGTACTGGAATCCCTGGTCGGAATGCACCAGCGGTTTCTCACCGTCCTTGAGGGTCGTCAACGCCTTACTCAGCGACGTGTTGGTGAGATCCAGGTTCGGCGAGATGCCGAGGGTGTACGAGATGATCTGCCGGTCGAAGAGGTCCATGACCGGTGAGAGGTAGAGTTTGCGGTCGTTGACGCTGAATTCGGTCACGTCCGTCACCCACTTCTGGTTCGGGGCGGTGGCTTCGAAATCCCGGTTGAGCACGTTCGGAGCGACGGTGCCTTGTTCGCCGCGGTAGGAGTTGTAGCGCTTCTTCCGCCGGACCTTGCAGACCAGCCCGAGTGTCCGCATTAGCTTCAGCACGGTCTTCTTCGCGGTCCTCCAGCCTTGCTTGACCAGCTCGATGTGGACGCGTCGGTGCCCGTACCTGCCATGGTTCTTCTTAAAGATCTCCGTGACCGCGCGTTTGAGAGCCTCTTGCGGGTCGGGGGCCTGGAGCCGGGCCTGGTGATAGAAGAACGTCGAGCGGGCAATGCCCGCGATGTCCAGGAGCAATTCCAGGCGATGTTCGGCCTTGAGGGCGATGACGGCGCGGACCGTTACCGCCGATCCTCGTCCCTCAAGGCCTGAACTTTTCCCAGGAACGCCACCTCTGCCCGCAAGCGCTCGTTCTCACGGCGCAACCTTTGCAGTTCCGACTCAGGCTGCGACGGCGCCTCGAAAGGCGACTTCGGGCGGCCCTTGGGCTTCGGACGCAGTCCGTCCTCGCCTTCATTCCGATACAGGCTGGCCCATTTCTTGATCAAAAGCGGGGACGATAGCTGGAACTCCTGCGCCAAGGCCACTTGGGTCTCTCCAGCCAGAAACCGCTGCACGACAGCAAGTTTGAACTCAAACGAAAACTGCCGCTTGGTTGGCTTGGCCACTAGCGTTGTACCTCCGCGAACTCTCCACCGGTCATACAGCCGGCATATGGCACGCTTGCTCAACCCGAGCTTTGTGGCAGCGGACTTCGCGCCCCAACCGGTCTCAAACAACGCTACCGCAGCCGCGCGCTGCTCCTCAGACAACGAACTGCTCTTTAACATGAAACTGCTCCCCGTAAGTCAGAACTGAATTCTCAGTCCAACTTTCGGGGAGCAGTTCAAACAGGGACCGGCCTCATTGCTATGGAATCCTGACCATGCCCTCCTGTGCCACGGTCGCAACGTGCAGGCCTTCGCGGTTGAATATCCGCCCGGTAGCCAAGCCGCGGGCCCCTTGCGCGCTGGGGGACTCCTGAACGTACAGCATCCACTCGTCCACCCGGACCGGCCGGTGCCACCACATGGCGTGGTCGAGGCTGGCGACGCTCATACCCGGCGTCATCCAGGCTAGGCCGTGTTTGCGGAGGACGGGTTCCAACAGGGTGTAGTCGCTGGCGTACGCCAAGGCGGCCAGGTGTAGTTTGGGGTCGTCGGGCAAGGGGCCCATCGTCTTCATCCAGACGGCATTGGTGGCCACGTGCTCGCTTGGCGGTGACACGTAAAGTGCGGGGTCGATGTGACGGACGTCGAACGGCCGCTCCGAGGACATATGCCGTGCCAACGGGTGGTCGAATTGAGCCAGCAACTCAGCCGTACTGGGCAGCGACTCGGGGTCCGGCATGCCTTCGGGCATTGTCGCTTGATGATCCAGGCCTTCATCTTCAACCTGGAACGAGGCAATCATGGAAAGGATCGGCACACCGTCCTGATAAGCATGAACGCGCCGTGCCGAGAAGGACCGACCGTCACGCAGCCGTTCCACACCGAACGTGATGGGCTTATTGGCGTCGCCGGGCCGCAGGAAATAGCCGTGCATGGAGTGCGCCACCCGGTCAGGTTCCACGGTTCGCATGCCAGCCATCATGGATTGGGCCAGGACCTGGCCGCCGAAGACACGATGCCGGGGCTGTTTTTGGGAAGGTCCAAGGAAAATGTCCTCATTGGTCCGGGCTCCGTCGAAGTCACCAAGGTCCAACAGGCCAATGAGGACTTCCGTCGGATCTTCTGCGGGTGCCTCAACCTTGAGGCCGGCGTTCGTGTCTGTCATGGTTCGACTCTAGACGGCGCCCGGACCCCTCTCAACCGCGGACATGCCGGTAGAGTCGATGCTGTGACAGACCTCTTGACCCAGTCCTTCCGCTTTGCCGATCCCCGCGACCTCGTTGACCTGCGGACCTACGTCACGCGTGCCAAGAGCATCGATGACGGCGCCATCCGCCTGCAGGCCGCAGGCCAGGTATTGGCCGCGTACGTGTGTGTGCTCAGGCCACGCATCCTGGGTGAATCAACTCCCACAATCCTTGGGTTACGGACAATGGCGCTTGCAGAACCTGCCCAGGCCGATGTCACTGTGACGCTCGCCTCCGTCATGGACCGTCTTGCCCGCTCGGGTGCCGACGACGTCGAGTTGCCCATTCCGCCGTCGACGGTTTCGGAGTCATGGGCCGGCGTCGGCGCGCCCAGGAGCGGTTGGGCAGTCCTGGGGACGGTGCTCGACGCCGATCTGAAGTCAGCCGCGGAAGCCGGCATTGCCGAGGTGGCTGGCGTTGTGCCCACTGCCGCTGGCGCTGCCGTTGTGAATACGGCCCGGGCCGCCGTGTGGGGAAGGGAACTCCCCGGACTCAGTGACCTGCCTGCGGGTGCAGCCTTTGCTGCCTTCGCCTTGGGATTCCTGGGCGGGGGCGAGCAGCAGTTGTTCCGCAACGGACGCTGGTTCCGCTTAAGTGGTCCTCGTGGCCATGTCCTGGTTCGCACGGGCGCAGGCTTGGGTCCCGGGTTCTAGGCCCAGCCGACCTCAGACGGCCGAGGGGCTGTTCACCATGGTCAGGGCAGCGCGTTCCATGTAGTCCCAAAGGGTTCCCTCGTGAAGAGGCGACAACCCCAGCGAGTCCACTGCTGTCCGCATATGGAAGAGCCAGCGGTCCTTCGCTTCGGGCGTGACGCGGAACGGCATGTGGCGCATCCGCAGGCGTGGATGGCCGCGCTCCTCGCTGTAAGTAGTGGGACCGCCCCAATACTGCTCCAGGAACATGAGGAAACGCCGTTTGGCCGGTTCCAAGTCCTCTTCGGGGTACATGGGCCGCAGGAGCGGATCCTGCGCAACGCCGTCGTAGAAGACGTCGATCAGCTTCACGAAAGTATCGTGCCCGCCCACGGCCGAATAAAAGCTGTCCGTGTAGGCAGGCTGGCTGAAGGGATCGTTCTGCATCAGCTGGCGTCGCTGACCAGCCTGGGGGTTCGTTTCACTCACTGGCCTTCTCCTCAGCCTTCTTGGCAGCATCATTGTCGTCGGTTTCCGGCGACTCCAGCGGAACGTAGTCTCCCTGCGAGCGGTTGCCCACGCGCAGGATTTCGCCGTTTCGCAAATACCAGATGGCTCCGTCCTCAGCGCGGACCCGCGTAATGCGCAGGCCCACTGATTCAACGGTACCAATCACTTCGCTGGTAACGATCACATCGCCTATTCCATACTGGTCTTCGATGGTGATGAAGATCCCGGCGAGGAAGTCACGGATCAGCTGCTGTGCACCGAAGCCGATGGCGACACCCAGTATTCCCACGCTTGTCAGCAGGGGCGCGACGTCCACGTTCATGAACTTGAGGACGTAGATGATCACGATCACCACAACCACGACGCTCACAAGGCTTGTCAGCAAAGTGCCGATGGTTTCGGCGCGCTGTGACCGGCGTTCGTGATCCAGTGCGCGGATTGCCGGTTGCACCCATTTGAAGTGGGGCTTCTTGAAGAAGGAGCTGCCGGCGGATACCCGCCGTGTGATGCGCAGGATGATGAACCGCGCCACGATCCACACCAGCAGGCCCACGCCTAAAGTGATGAGGATCGACACGAAGTCTATTTTCTCCGGTTCAATGGTGATGGTTTCCGCCAAGGGGATGGAGGTCAAGGTGGAATAACTCCTTGTCGTCGGCCCGTGTTCGCCGGGCGCGGAACACTCTGTCCACTTCCAACCCTATCGCCGTAGCGTGACGGTATGCGCATCCTGGTCCTTGGCGGGACCGCCTTCCTGTCATCTGAAATCGCAAAGCAGGCGCTGGCCTTGGGGCACGACGTCACGTGTCTTGCCCGTGGCACCCAGGCGAACCCGCCCGACGGCGTGGCCTGGGTCCGTGGCGACCGCGCCTTGGGTAGTGCAGCCTATGGGGACGTGAACAGCCGCTGGGATGCGGTTGTCGAGGTTTCCAGGGATCCTGTTCAAGCGCTGGATGCCCTTGAAGCGTTGGAACCGCATGCGGGCCATTGGACCTTCGTGTCCAGTTGCTCGGTGTATGCGGACCATTCGGTTCCTGGCGCTGACGAGAACGCGACGCTTCTTCAACCGTTGCCTGAAGGACAATCAGGCACTCCGGAAACCTATGGTGAATCGAAGTCTGCGATCGAGCACATGACGCTCGCTTTGGTTGGGCACAAAGCCCACATTGTGCGGGCCGGGTTGATCGGAGGGCCAGGGGACGGCTCCGACCGCTACGGTTATTGGCCTGCGCGCTTTGCAGCCAATACCGAGCCGGTTCTCGTGCCGGACATTCCCGATGACGCCACCCAGATCATCGACGTCCGTGACCTCGCCGGTTGGATCATCCAAGGGGCAGGGATGGGCCTGACGGGCACTTGCAACGCGTTGGGTGATGTAGTTCCGTTCAGTGAGTACATTTCGGAATCCAGCCGCGCGGCGCTGGGCCAGGAGAGTCAGCCCGGCACGGAGCCGAGGCTGCCATCGAGCGAAACTGTCCAGGCCGACGAAGACTGGCTGGTCGGGCAAGGCGTCGAGTACTGGTCCGGGCCGGACTCACTTCCTCTCTGGTTGCCAGCGGACCACGACGGTTTCCAATCGCGAAGCAATAAAGCAGCGAAGGCGCTCGGGATGACGTTGCGCCCGTGGCAGGAGACCCTCCGGGACGCTCTGGACTATGAGCGAAGCCTGGGCCTGGAAAGGGAGCGCAAGGCAGGCTTAAGCCGTGAAACCGAACGCAGGCTGGTAGGACTCCTGCGGGAACAACAGAGCTAAGGGGGCTTACAGCGTCAGGCCGCTGCCGCCGTCGTGATTGGCTCGTGCAACACCGGGAAGTTGACGCTGCGGGCTATGAAACAGACCTGATTGGCTTCGTGGTGAAGTTGCGCCATCAAGGCCGAATGAGCCGGATCCGCGATAGTGACGTGCGGCTTCAGAGTCACGCTCTCGAATTGGCCGCTGCCGTCACGATTTAGCTTCATGGTGCCCTCGGCGTTGTCCTCGTAGCCGGTAACAACAACCCCATGTTTTACCGCCACGTGCAGGAAGGAGAGCATGTGGCATTGCGACAGGGCAGCAAGCAGGAGTTGCTCGGGGTTGTAGCGCGTGCGGTCGCCGTGGAACGTTGGATCTGCGGAACCTTTGAGGATGGGCAGCCCGGGAATTTCTATGTCATGATCCCGCGAGTACCCTCTGTAGCTTTCTGTACCCGCGCCCAGATTTCCAGTCCAGCGGACGGTCAATGCATAGTGGTGTTCGTTGAGGCCCATGCGGACAGTTTAGCCATCTGCCAAACAGCGCCGGCACAGGCCCCAACGGACTGCTTAGGCGTCCAGGTCCACGTCCACGTCCGCTGCCCGGGCATGGAGCGCCCGCGCCACGGCGTCCCGGTTTTCCAGCATCATGCGGCGCAGGGCGGCACTCTCCTCTGGAAGAGCTGCAAGGAATTCGTCCGTCCGGTCCACCGTGGCCTGGGTTGTTAGCTGCGCCGGGTACAGGCCCACGACAATCTGCTGGGCCAACGCGTGCGTGCGTTCTTTGACAATCCCGGGGACTGCTTCAAAATATTTCTCAGCGTAAGGCTCCAGCAGGGTGGTGTCCGGCACCCGCATGAAGCCGGCCACCGCGGAGGCTTGTAGGGCGTTGGAGAGTTCGCCCTTGACCACGATGGAATCCCACGCTGCAGCTTTGGCCTCCGCCGTGGGAATAGCGGCCTTGGCCTGTGCCGCTGCATTTTGGCCGGTGGAGGTGTTGTCGCGGGCGAGTTCGTGGTCGATGCGCTCCTGGCCCTGCCTGCCGCCGGCCACCAAAGCGGTTAGCAGTTCCCAGCGCATGTCCTGGTCAACGGTGAGGCCCTCAAGAGTGTCGGTCCCGTCCAGCAGTGCCTGGATGCGGTCCAGCTGATCTGCGCTGCGTGCAAGTTGCGCATAGGACTTCACGAACTGCAACTGCGCATCCGAGCCGGCTTCCACCGCGGACGCGAGCTCCCACAGCTTATCGGCGGCAGCAATTGTTGCCTCCAGTTTGTGCCCGGCCGCCACATAGTAGGTCAGCGTCGTGGCAAGCTGCCGCAGCTGAACGAGGATCACAGAGGAGTCTGTTTCCTCTGCGATGTTCGCCAGTATCAGTTCGACGTAGCCGCGCGCAGGAGTTTCTCCGTCCCGTGCCGCATCCCATGCGGAGCCCCAGACCAGTGTGCGGGGCAAGCTGGCGGCAAAATCCTTGAGATGCGCTTTCGCTGTGGCCAGCGAGTGGGCGTCCAGTCGTACTTTGGCGTAGGCGAGATCATCATCATTGAGCAGGATGAGGTCCGGGCGTGTGAGGCCTGCCAAGGCGGGGACTTCGGTCCGGGGACCCTCGACGTCGAGCTCCTCGCGGTGCGTGCGCTCCAGCTTGCCCTCTTCGGTGAGGTTGTAGAAGCCCACCGCGAGGCGATGGGGACGAAGCGTTGGTTGTTCGTCGATCGCGGACTGCAGGATGTTGAACGCGGTGATGGTGCCGTCCTGCTCCACGTCCACCTCGGGAGCCAGGGTGTTCACGCCGGCGGTTTCGAGCCAGAGCTTGCCCCATACGTCCAGGTCACGGCCGCTTGCGGCTTCAAGTTCCACCATGAGGTCAGCCAGTTCGGTGTTCTTCCAAGCGTGCTTGGCAAAATAGGTGCGCACCCCTGACATGAACTGTTCCGGTCCAACCCAGGCAACCAACTGCCGCAGCACGGAGGCGCCCTTGGCATAGGTGATGCCGTCGAAATTGACCTCTACGTCTTCCAGGTTGTTGATTTCCGCGAAGATCGGGTGCGTGGTGGGCAGTTGATCCTGGCGGTATGCCCACGATTTCTCCACGGAGGCGAAGGTCGTCCAAGCCCTGTCGAAGGCCGTGTTTTCCACAGCGGCCAGGTGGGACATGTACTCGGCGAAGGACTCGTTGAGCCAGAGGTCGTTCCACCAGCGCATGGTCACCAGGTCCCCGAACCACATGTGCGCGAGTTCGTGCAGAACCGTGATGGCCCGGCGCTCGATCTGTGCGCCGGCGACCTTGCCGCGGAAGATGTAGCCTTCCAGGATTGTCACCGCGCCGGCGTTTTCCATTGCACCGGCATTGAATTCGGGGACGAACAGCTGATCGTACTTTTCAAACGGGTACGGGCAGCCAAACTGTGCCTCGAAGAATTCAAAGCCCTGGCGGGTCAGTTCGAAGATGTTGTCCGCATCCAGGTACTGCATCAAGGATTTGCGCGCGAAGACGCCCAGCGGTATGACCCTGCCGTCCGAACTTGCCACCTCGGAACGGATGGACTGGTACGGTCCGGCTATCAGGGCGGTGACATACGAGGACAGACGCGGAGTGGGAGCGAATTCCCACACGGACCTGGCTCCACCGTCCTGGCCTGCATCAGTTTCAACCGGTACCGGGGTGGGGGAGTTGGAGACGACGTCCCAGTGTGAGGGAGCAGTGACGCGGAACGTGAAGCTGGCCTTCAGGTCCGGCTGCTCGAAGACAGCGAACATCCGCCGGGAATCCGGAACCTCGAACTGGGTGTAGAGGTAGACCTCCCCATCCACCGGATCCACGAAACGATGGAGGCCCTCACCTGTGTTCATGTAGCGCGCATCGGCGACGACTATGAGTTCATTCTCGTCTGCAAGGTTTGGAAGTTGGATGCGGACGCCATCGGATACCTCGGCGGGATCCAGTTCGGTGCCGTTCAGGGTAACGCTGTAAACGCTCTCGGTCACGGCGTCGATAAACGTCGAGGCTCCAGCCTTTGCCGAGAACTTCACCACGGTGGTGGATCCGAACACCGTGGCGCCCTTGGTCAGATCCAGGGTGACGTTGTAGGACTCGACATTGAGTATTTCAGCGCGCTGCGCGGCTTCGTCGCGCGTCAGGTTAAGGCCTGGCAAGTGGTGCCTCCAGAGGTTGGGGTGTCCGGCCGGGGCAGGTCCGGTCGATGGTGTGAAGCCATTCTTTCACTCCAAGCGCCGATGGCAAGGAGGTGCCCCCACAGTGTCGCCGGCACGGAGTAGCGTTGGAGCATGGGAACGTTCAGGGAGTCTCTTGATATCCGCGCACTCAGGTTTGCACTCGCCTTTCCGTTGCTGCTGGCCATAGGCTTCGTTGTGTGCGCACAGATGGTGCGAAACGATCTTCCCGATCCGGTAGCAGTGATGTGGAACGCCGACGGCGGCAGTGCCTTTGCTCCTTTCGGCGCCTATGTAACCGGCGGCGCAGCCCTGATCACCTTTTTCGGTTGGGTCGCGTTCCTCCAGGCCGTGCCGCTGTCCCGGCCGGTGGTCATGCGCAGGGTCATGATGGGCCTTGGCCTCATGGTGAGCCTCTTCGTGACAACAGTGCTGGCTGCCGGATTGGTAGGGCAATCGGGGCTGGGGGACGCCCGCGCTTCCCACGTTGATCCGATCGTCCTGGCCATGGGCAGTGGAGCGGCGGTGTCGTTGGGAGTCGTTCTCATGTTCGCATTCAAACCCGATCCCCGGTGGACGCGGGAGGACGACGAAGCCCTTGAAGCCGCACGCCTGTACGTCACAGACCCGGACCTCGCGCGGGATACGCTGCGCATGTGGGTCCATGCCCGCAGTTCAGTTTTCATCATGATCATCGTGTCCACGCTGTTTCCAGCCGCGCTGATCGCGATAGCCGTCCCATGGCTCGGAGCCTTGTTGGCCGCGGCGGCGCTGGTTGGTGCCGGCTTCCTCTTCGCCCGCGTCCGGGCGGACAGGGGAGGGCTGCAGGTCTTCGCAGGTGGCATCGTGCCGGTCCTGACCGTTCCCGCCGTCGACATCGCGGCAGCAGCTCCGGCTGAAGTGAAAGCGGCAGACTTTGGCGGATGGGGTTGGCGGCATCATGACGATGCAACGGCGATGCTGGTCAGCAGCGGACCGGCCGTCGTCGTAAGGAAACTTAATGGAGGCAGGGTTGCGCTCAGTGCAGGGACTCCGGCAACAGCGGACGAACTCGCCGGCATCCTGAACCGGGCTGCCCAGCGGGCCCACCACGGCGGGCAGCCCCAGCAACCCGGGGCGCGGTAACCTAGGTAGCGCATCCCACACCGCCGCGCCCGGCAAGTGCCGTACCGGCGCGCCAGAAAGAATGGACTTCCTGTGACTACACCCCGCGTCCACATCGCCACCGACCACGCCGGCATGGAACTCAGCGCCCACCTGGTCAGCCACCTCACCGCGAAGGGTTATGAGGTTGTGGACCACGGACCCAGGGAATATGACGCTCTGGATGACTACCCGTCCTTCTGCATCAACGCAGGAGTTGCAGTGGTGGCTGACCAGCAAGCAGGCGTGCATGCGCTGGGCATCGTCCTGGGTGGTTCGGGCAATGGTGAACAAATTGCCGCCAACAAGGTCAAGGGTGTGCGTGCCGCGCTGGCCTGGAACCTCTCTACGGCCAAGCTCGCCCGCGAGCACAACGACGCCAACGTAGTGGCCGTGGGTGGCCGCCAGCATACGGTGGAAGAAGCAACCGAACTCATTGAGGCCTTCCTCCAGGAACCTTTCAGCAATGACGAGCGCCACATCCGCCGTATCGGCAAGATTGCGGCTTACGAGACCACCGGCGAGATCGTCGAGTAGTGCCTGAGGGACACTCCGTCCATAGGCTGGCCCGCCAATTCCAGGACGTGTTTGGCGGCCGGCGTTTGGAGGTTTCGAGTCCGCAGGGCCGATTCACGGCCGGTGCGGAGCTTCTGAGCGGACATGTGATGGTTGAATCTGTTGCGCACGGAAAGCAGCTGTTCCTGAGGTTCGACCACGATCTTTTCCTCCACGTTCACCTTGGTCTTTATGGTGCCTGGAGCTTTGGCGGCGATAGTTCCTTCTCGGGAGCCTCCAGCATTGGCGCGCCCCGCCGGATCGGTGAGCGCGAGACTGCCTCATCCGGTACTGATGGGGAGTCCGGTGCCGGGGTGGACTACGCAGGGCCTCCCGCCCCGGTGGGTGCCGTCCGCGCCCGCCTGGTGTCGGACAACGGCTGGGCCGATCTTCGTGGAGCCACCACTTGCGACGCTGTTACGTCCCATGAAGCAGAAGCTGTACTGGGCCGCCTGGGCCCCGATCCGCTGCGTAACCGGCCGGGGGACCGGGACGAGTTCATCCGCCGGTTGCGACGCCGCAAGACGGCTGTGGCCTTGCTGTTGATGGATCAATCGGTGCTGGCGGGGGTCGGAAATATTTACCGCGCCGAGGTCCTCTTTCGTCAGGCGGTGGATCCATGGACTCCTGGGAACATGATTGATGCTGCGACGGCCGGCAAGTTGTGGGATGACGCCGTCCTTGCCATGTCCGACGGCGTACGCGACGGCCGGATTGTCACCACGCCGCCGGCGCTATGGAGTGGTAACGGCACCTCAGCGCCCGACGCCGATGCCCACTTTGTCTATAAGCGCGAAGGGCAGCCCTGCCGCGCTTGCGGGACGCTGGTAGGCATGGCCGAAATCGGCGCCCGCAAACTGTATTGGTGCCCTGGCTGCCAGTTGTAACAGCGCCTGCCAGTTGTAACAGCGCTGGCCTGTTGTAACAACGATTGCGGGTTCGTAACAACAAAAAAGCCCCAATCCGAAGATTGGGGCTTTCTTACTGGAGGGGACGACGGGAATCGAACCCGCGTAATCAGTTTGGAAGACTGAGGCTTTACCATTAAGCTACGTCCCCGGGTGGGTCTCCTGCTGGATCCTTGTATGGATCTCATGCTCAGGACATCTTCCCGGTGGCTGTTGAAGCCGGGTACAACTAAACCTAATTCCGGCGGCGGTGTCAAATGTGCATTCCGGGCCCGCTTGCCCGTAGACTGTCCTGTGCATTCGGGGTGTAGCTCAGCTTGGCTAGAGCGCCTGCTTTGGGAGCAGGAAGTCGCAGGTTCAAATCCTGTCACCCCGACTCTGTGTTTCGTGTCCGCCTCAGGGATGCGGCAGAACCCCATACCCACAAATTCAGGAGTACTTAGACTGTGAAGAGCGCTGTCGAGAACCTCACCCCCACGCGGGTCAAGCTCAACGTTGAGGTTCCCTTTGAGGAACTGAAGCCGAGCATCGATGCCGCTTACAAGACTGTTGCTTCGCAGATCCAGGTCCCCGGATTCCGCAAGGGCAAGGTTCCTTCCAAGCTGATCGACCAGCGCGTTGGCCGTGGCTATGTCCTGGAAACCGCCATCAACGATGGCCTCAACGGCTGGTACCAGGCTGCTGTCCAGGAAACGGGTGTTCGTCCCCTGAGCCGTCCTGAAGTTGAGATCACCGAGGTTCCGGACCCGTCCGCAACCGATGGCGAGCTTAAGTTCCAGGTGGAGATTGATGTTCGGCCCGAGATCGAGCTGCCGGACTATGCAGGCATCAAGGTTGAGGTTGCTGCGGCTGAATCCTCCGCTGAAGACGTCGACAAGGCCTTGGATGAACTGCGTGGCCGCTTCGGCACGCTGAAGTCCGTGGAGCGTCCCGCCCGGAACGAGGACTTCCTCACGATCGACATCACCGCCACGATCGATGGCGAAGAAATCGACTCGGCGTCCGGCTTGTCCTACCAGGTTGGTGCAGGCACCATGCTTGAGGGCCTGGACGAGGCCGTGACCGGTCTGTCCGCAGACGAAGAAGCAATCTTCGACACCACGCTCGTTGGCGGCGACCACGCCGGCGAGGCAGCCCAGGTGAAGGTTGTTGTCAAGGCCGTCAAGGAGCGCGAGCTTCCTGAAGCCAACGACGACTTCGCACAGCTGGCTTCGGAATTCGACACCCTTGCTGAGCTCCGCGAGGACCTCGCCAAGCAGGCTGCCGATTCCAAGGTTGTCGGACAGGGCGTTGAGGCCCGCGACAAGGTCCTGGACAAGCTCGTAGAGCTCGTCGAGGTCCCCGTTCCGGCTTCGGTTGTCGAAGAGCAGATTGAGGCTCACTTCAACCCGGAGAACGCCCACGGCGAAGGTGACCACGACACCGAGGAGCACCGCGCCGAGGTCAAGGCAAACACTGAGCGCGCCTTCCAGAACGAGGTCATCCTTGACGCCATTGCGGACAAGGAAGAAGTTGACGTCAGCCAGAACGAGCTGATCGACTACATCGTCAGCACCGCAAGCCAGTACGGTATGGATCCCAACCAGTTCGCCCAGATCATCGATCAGAGCGGCCAGGTCCCCATGATGGTTTCCGAAGTACGCCGCCGCAAGGCACTGGCCGTTGTGCTGGGCCAGGCCGAGGTCGTTGACTCCGAAGGCAACAAGGTTGACCTGAGCGATTTTGTCCGCCCTGCGGGCGAAGTTGCTGCTGATGAGGCAGCAACCGCCGAAGCCGGCGAGGAAGCGGATGTTGTCGCCAGCGATGACCCCGCAGCCGTGAAGTTCTAGTCAATAGCGCATCAACCGACCCCGGATCAGTGATCCGGGGTCGGTTTGTTTTAAGCCCTGAACGGACAAGCCCGCATACAATCAGCGTGCTGGATCTGCGGGCCCGCTCCAATCGTGCGCCGTCAGCGAACAGCGCGATTCCGGCGAACAAATCGTCCCTGAAAACGGTTAGTGTCCAAGTAGTGAAGTTCAGTGAGGTCACTGGCACCAGCGAGAGGTAAGTACTTATGTCACAGCAATCAGAGGCTCCCCGGATGGCAACTGTCGATCCCGCAGCCCAGGACAACTACATCTACAACCGCCTGCTGAAAGAGCGCATCATCTGGCTTGGCTCTGAAGTCCGTGACGAGAACGCCAACGCCATCTGCTCCCAGCTGCTCCTCCTCTCGGCTGAAGACCCCGAGAAGGACATCTACCTTTACATCAACTCACCCGGTGGCTCGGTGACCGCCGGCATGGCCATCTACGACACCATGCAGTTCATCCCCAACGATGTTGTCACTGTTGCCACCGGCCTGGCTGCCTCCATGGGGCAGTTCCTGCTCTCCTCCGGAACCAAGGGGAAGCGTTACGCCACCCCCAACGCCCGTATTCTCATGCACCAGCCGTCCGGTGGTATCGGCGGCACTGCTTCGGATATCAAAATCCAGGCTGAGCTCATCCTGCACATGAAGAAGGTCATGGCGGAACTCACCGCAGAACAGACCGGCCAGACTGTGGAGACCATCCTCAAGGACAACGACCGCGACAAGTGGTTCACGGCCACGGAGGCTCTGGAGTACGGCTTCTTCGACAAGATCTCGGCTCACGCAGGCTCGGTAGCTGGTGGCGGTGGAACGGCCAACCAGTCGAACTCCGAGCCAGGCTCCGAAAACTAACCGGCACCAAAGAACCACTGAAACCCAGGAGTAATGACATGAACTACAACTTCGGATGGTCTGCCGGTAATCTCCCAACCAGCCGCTACGTCCTGCCCCAGTTCGAAGAGCGCACACCGTACGGCTTCAAGCGCCAGGATCCGTACACCAAGCTGTTCGAGGACCGCATCATCTTCCTCGGCGTCCAGGTTGACGACGCTTCTGCCGATGACATCATGGCCCAGCTGCTGGTTCTTGAGTCCACGGATCCGGACCGCGACATCACGTTGTACATCAACTCGCCAGGTGGATCGTTCACGGCCATGACGGCGATCTATGACACCATGCAGTACATTCGTCCGGAGATCCAGACGGTATGCCTGGGCCAGGCAGCCAGCGCCGCTGCTGTCCTGCTTGCAGCGGGAACACCCGGCAAGCGGCTGGCACTGCCGAACGCACGCGTGCTGATCCACCAGCCGGCGTTGTCCGGCGGCCAGGGCGGCCAGGCATCCGACCTCGAGATCCAGGCTGCTGAAGTCATGCGCATGCGTACATGGCTTGAAGACACGCTGGCACACCACTCGGGCCGTACTTCCGAGCAGGTCAACAATGACATCGAGCGCGACAAGATCCTGACCGCGGCCGAGGCCATGAGCTACGGTCTGATCGACCAGGTCCTGGACTCCCGCAAGATCAAGCCCCAGGCAATCGCCAGGTAGCATACGGAAAACGACGCCGGTGCGGTTCGCGAAATATGGACCGCACCGGCGTTCTGTTTCCACCCAAGCAGCCCATTGTGACCTAGAGTGGATGTTGTCACGGTGGTGCCAACCCCGGCCAGGCTGCACACTTGAGTACGGCACGGAGCCGCATCACCCGCATGTAACGAAGGGATTCCCACATGGCTCGGATTGGCGAGAGCACGGACCTGCTGAAGTGTTCTTTCTGCGGAAAGAGCCAGAAGCAGGTACGGAAGCTGATTGCCGGGCCCGGTGTGTACATCTGCGATGAGTGCATCGAGCTTTGCAACGAGATCATCGAAGAAGAACTTGCGGAAGTTTCGGACCTTGGCAGTTTTGAACTCCCCAAGCCCCGGGAGATCTTCGATTTCCTGCAGGAATACGTCATCGGCCAGGAGCCTGCCAAACGGTCGTTGGCAGTTGCCGTCTACAACCACTACAAGCGGATCCAGGCTGGTCATGCTCCCAAGGCCGGGAGCCTTGGTGAGGGTCCGCATCACGAGGATGTGGAGATCGCCAAATCCAACATCCTGCTGATCGGTCCAACTGGCTGTGGCAAGACGTATCTGGCGCAAACGCTCGCCCGCAGGCTCAATGTCCCGTTCGCTGTGGCCGATGCAACCGCACTCACGGAGGCTGGCTATGTGGGCGAGGATGTCGAAAACATACTGCTCAAGCTCATCCAGGCCGCTGATTACGACGTCAAGAAAGCCGAACAAGGCATCATTTACATTGACGAGATCGACAAAATCTCCCGCAAGAGCGAGAACCCCTCGATCACCCGGGACGTGTCGGGCGAGGGAGTCCAGCAGGCCCTGCTGAAGATCCTCGAAGGCACAGTAGCCTCCGTCCCGCCGCAGGGTGGACGTAAGCATCCGCACCAGGAATTCATCCAGATCGACACCACCAACGTGCTCTTCATCGTGGCAGGTGCATTTGCCGGCCTTGAGGACATCATTGGTTCGCGGTCAGGGCGCAAGGGCATCGGCTTTGGAGCGCCACTGAACGAAGTCCGGGACAACGTTGACACTTACGGTGAAGTCATGCCGGAAGACCTGCTGAAGTTCGGACTCATTCCGGAGTTCATTGGCCGCCTGCCAGTGATCACCACCGTCTCGAATCTGGACCGTCCTGCGTTGATCCAGATCCTTTCCACGCCCAAGAATGCCCTGGTGAAGCAATACCAGAAGATGTTCCAGCTGGATGGTGTAGACCTGCAATTCGACGACGACGCTTTGGATGCCATCGCTGACCAGGCTCTTGAGCGTGGAACCGGCGCCCGTGGCCTGAGGGCCATCATGGAAGAAGTCTTGCTGCCCGTCATGTTTGATCTGCCAAGCAGGGATGACATCGCAACTGTCGTCATCACCGCTGATGTGGTGGACAACAAGGCCCAGCCCACCATGATTGGCCACGACGTCGTAGCGAAGCGCCGGAATAAGTCGGCCTAGCCACCCGTTGGCCTAGTAAGCGGCGGTTTCATGCATTCCGCGTCGCTTGATGCCCGCTTTTTACTCTTCCAAGGAGTTTCCCTGTGCCTGAAATGAACGTGCCTGAACTGACTGTGCCTGAACAGAGCCTGCCCGAACAGAACCTGCCAGAGCAGCCCGTCAATAAAGCCGATTTCTGGTTCGATCCTGTTTGCCCCTTCGCATGGATCACATCGCGCTGGATCGGCGAGGTGGAGCAAGTGCGGGAAATTGAGACCGAATGGCACGTCATGAGCTTGTCCGTCCTCAATGAGGGCCGTGACCTTCCCGGGGATTACAGGGCGATGATGGACGACAGCTGGGGTCCTGTCCGCGTGATCATTGCTGCCCAGGAGCTCCATGGCAGCAGGTACATTAAACCCTTGTACGACGCCATGGGGGAGCAGTTCCACCACGAAGGCAACAAGGACCGTAGTTCCGTGATCCAGAAAGCGCTGGCAGAGGTAGGCCTTCCAGCTGAGCTGGCGCGCTTCGCGGACTCAGAGGAGTACGACACCGAATTGCGGGCCAGCCACGAGGCCGGCATCTCCCTGGTGGGCCAGGATGTGGGAACGCCCGTGGTGGCTGTAAATGGCACGGCCTTCTTCGGCCCGGTCCTCACCCGGATTCCGAGGGGCGAAGAAGCGGGGCAACTTTGGGATGCCACGGTAACCCTTGCCGGCTACCCGCACTTCTTCGAAATCAAGCGAAGCCGCACGGAAAGCCCTGAATTCAACTAGCCAAGCCCGAGTTCAACCAAGAAGCCCAGGGTCCGGGTCCGGCGAATCCGCGGCACTACTTCAGGAAGCGCGAAGTGCGCCGGTCCGCGAGGATCTTTCCGTGGGTTTGGCAGGTAGCACAGTACTGAAGTGACGTGTCTGCGAACGACACTTCACGTACAGTGTCGCCACAAACAGGGCAGGGCAGCCCGGTCCTGGCATGGACCCTGAAATTGCTTCGCTTGGTGTCCTTCAGCTCGCTGGAAGGCTTTCCAGCTGCCGCGTTCACGGCACCCACCAGAACCTCCTGCACGGCAACATAGAGCCGCCGTACTGTTTCGCCGTCGAGCGTCTTCGCGATGGCGAAGGGGGAGATTTTGGCGGCGTGCAGAATCTCATCGCTGTAGGCGTTGCCAATCCCGGCGATGATGCTTTGGCTGCGGAGAAGTCCCTTGATCTGTTGGGAACTTGTCTTAAGGATTGCCGCCAGGGCATTTTCGTCGAAGTCGGGGCTGAGCGGTTCCGGACCCAGGGTTGCGATCCCGGGAACATCCAAGGGATCCCTTACCACATAGATGGCCAGGCTCTTCTTGGTGCCGGCTTCAGTGAGGTCCAGTCCTATGTGGGCGTCGTCGGCCTGCCGGTGCAGCAGTAGCCTGGCCGCTATGTTGCTCTTGCCCATGCGCAGCCCGGCTGCTGATGGATGCTCCGTATAGCGGACCCACCCGGCCTTTGCGAGGTGGAAGACGAAAAACAGGCCGTCGGCATCGAGGCTGATGAACTTGCCGAAGCGCTGTGTGCCCTGGATGGTGCGGCCTTCGAGGGTGCTGTAGGGCGGATCAGCGGTCTTCAAGGCGGCGATGGAGTTGATGCGGACGCTGGTCAGCACAGCTCCATGGAGCTGGGTGTCCAGATACGTGCACAGGCCGTGCACTTCGGGAAGTTCCGGCATGTCCATACTCTGCCATAGCTTTACCCGGGCTGCAGGATAGCTGCACGAAAAAGCCCCGGCAGAACTACAGGATTGTAGTTCTGCCGGGGCTCTTGTGCATGGTCCCTGGCGGGACCACAATGGTTCTTACCCACTTCGAAAGAAGAGGGACACGGAAACCAAAGATTCAGTGATATGCAACCAACGCAGCCTTTGGCAAAGTTGGAAGCAAGCTACCAGTGACGAGGTAGTAAGACCTGAAATTCCGAGGATTCCGCCAGACTGTCAAGCCGTCACCAGACAGCCGAAAAGTCGAAGCCCCACCAACGGCAAAACGCTGATGGGGCTTCCCCTTTGCCCAAATTTCCGGAATTTGCCGGAAGGCTCCTAGGACGCTGGCGTTTCCTCTGCCGGTGCGAGGACGACGTTGCTGACCGTCAGCTCACCCTCACCGGACTGAAGTGCGATCTCCTGGGCGTTCGCGGCTGCCTTCAGGTCCCCGAGTCCGGCCTTGAGCTGCGCAACAAGCATTTCATTGGCCGTGATGGACGCCGAGAGTACCGCGGTGCGCTGCTTCACTTTTGCCTCGGACTTGGCCTTGCGGATGCCACTGAGTGCTACGCCAACAGTGCCAAGCATGGTGGTGTCGCCATCGGCGATTTCCAGTGCGGCAGGCCATTGGGCGCGGTGAACCGAGCCGGTGCGCCACCAGCTCCACACCTCTTCGGTGGCGAACGGCAGGAACGGCGCGAAAAGGCGCAGCAAGGAGTCCAGGGTGGTGGCCAGCGCAGCCAGTACGGATGCTTGCTCCGACTCCCCGGCCGCACCGTAGGCGCGGTCCTTGATCAGCTCGACGTAGTCGTCGGTGAACTGCCAGAAGAATGACTCAGTGATTTGCAGTGCCCGGGCGTAGTCGTAGTTTTCGAAAGCCTTGGTGGACTGCGCAACAACGTCCGACAACTGGGCGAGCAGTGCCCGGTCCAGTGGATTGGTCAGCACGGAAAGATCGCTGGAGACCACGGAGTTTTCGGTCGCGCCAAGGTTCAACACGAACTTGGAGGCGTTGAGTAGCTTGATGGCCAACCGACGGCCGATCTTCATCTGCGCGATTTCGTAGGCCGTGTCCGCACCGAGCTTGGCCGAGGCTGCCCAGTAGCGGACGGCGTCCGAGCCGAACTCGTTCAGGACGTCCGTGGGGACAACCACGTTGCCCTTGGACTTGGACATCTTTTTGCGGTCCGGGTCAAGGATCCACCCTGAAATAGCTGCGTGCTTCCACGGCGCGCTCTTCTGCAGGGCGTCGGCGCGGACAGCGGAGGAGAACAGCCATGTGCGAATGATGTCGTGACCCTGGGGGCGGAGGTCGAACGGGTAGACCTTGGAGAACAGTTCCTCGTCACGGCTCCAGCCACCCACGATCTGCGGGGTCAGGGAAGACGTGGCCCAGGTGTCCAGGACGTCGGCGTCACCTGTGAAGCCGTTGGCCTGGTCACGCTGCGCTTCCTCGAAGCCAGGGGCTGCATCTGCGGCGGGATCCACGGGGAGCATGTCATCCGATGGCAGGATGGGGTGGTCGTAGTCCGGGTTGCCCTGGGCATCCAGGGGGTACCAGACAGGAATGGGCACGCCGAAGAAGCGCTGGCGTGATACGAGCCAGTCGCCGTTCAGGCCCGCGATCCAGTTCTCATAGCGCGAGCGCATGAAAGAGGGGTGGAAGTTGATTTCCTGGCCGCGGCCGATCAACCGTTCGCGGCGTTCTTCATCTCGTCCACCGTTGCGGATGTACCACTGGCGTGAGGTCACCACCTCAAGGGGCTTGTCGCCCTTTTCGAAGAAGTTCACGGGGTGGGTAATCTTCTTCGGTTCGCCGTCCAGCAGGCCTGCCGCCGTGAGGAGCTCTACAACTGCTTCCTTGGCGGAGAAGGCCGTCTTGCCGGCGATCGCGGCGTAGGCTTCCTTGCCGGCGTCGGTAGTGATCCATTCCGGGGTTTCGGCAATGATGCGGCCATCGCGGCCCATGATGGCGCGTGTGGGCAGCTGCAGCTCGCGCCACCACGTGACGTCGGTCAGGTCACCAAAGGTGCAGACCATCGCGATGCCGGAGCCCTTGTCCGCTTTGGCGAGCGGGTGGGCCTTTACCTCAAGCTCAACGTCGAAGAGCGGCGACTTCACGGTCTTGCCGAACAGCGGCTGGTACCGTTCGTCGTCGGGGTTTGCTACCAGCGCGGCGCAAGCGGCGAGCAGTTCCGGACGGGTGGTCTCGATGAAGATCTTTTCGCCGTCTTCGGTGAAGAAGGGGTAGCGGTAGTAGGCGCCCGCAACTTCGCGGTCCTCAAGCTCAGCCTGGGCTACAGCGGTACGGAACGTGACGTCCCACAACGTGGGGGCCTCGGCCATGTAGGCGTCGCCCGCTGCAAGGTTGGCAAGGAAGGCACGCTGGGATACCGCACGGGAGGTGTCGTCGATGGTGCGGTAGGTCAGGTCCCAGTCCACGGACAGGCCGAGGGTCTGGAAGAGGTTCTCGAAGACTTTTTCGTCCTCGACAGCGAGTTCCTCGCACAGCTCGATGAAGTTCTGCCGGGAAACGACGTCGAAATCGCGCTGGTTCTTGGCCGGCTGTGCTGGAGGACGGTAGTCGGCGTTGTAGGGGATGGCGGGATCGCAGCGCACACCGTAGTAGTTCTGGACGCGACGCTCAGTGGGCAGGCCGTTGTCGTCCCAACCCATGGGGTAGAAGACATTCTTTCCGGTCATGCGCATGTAGCGGGCCTGGACGTCCGTCTGCGTGAAGGAGAACATGTGGCCCACGTGGAGGGAACCCGAGGCGGTCGGCGGGGGAGTGTCGATCGAGTAGACCTGCTCCCGGGTGGTGTCCGGGTTGAACTTGTAGGTTCCTTCGTCCAGCCAGCGCTGCGTCAGGGCAGCCTCAAGGCGTTCAAGGGCCGGCTTGTCGGGAACGTTGATGGGGGCGGTGGCGGGCGTGTCTGTACCCTGCGTTGATTCAGCCATGTGTCAATTGTTCCATGGTCCGCCGCAGCGCCTTGCCGTAGCATGCCGTCATGGCTGGCCATCGGGACGCTTTCGTCCTCAAACGCATCTACGAGGACCCCGCTGACGACGACGGTGCCCGGGTTTTGGTTGACAGGCTATGGCCGCGCGGGGTGTCCAAGGAGAAGGCCCACTTGGATTTGTGGCTGAAGGAAGTCGCGCCATCGCCAACCTTGCGGACCGAATTCGCACACATGCAGGAGCGGTTCACCGATTTCCGGCGGCAGTACGAGGCTGAACTGGAAAGCAATGCTGCAGTTCAGACTTTGCTGGAGTTGGCGAGGTCCCATCCTCGGGTCACCTTGCTCTATGCCGCCAGGGATCCAGAGGTGAACCATGCCGTGGTATTACGTGAATTCCTGCTCGGCCGGGCAAATGCTTGAGGCCTGCGGATAGTGTGGTGCCATGACTTCGGCAGCACACACGGTTCATCCAGTTCAGAACAAGACAGCAGTAGTAACCGGCGCGAGCACGGGCATCGGCGAGGCAACGGTGCGGGCGTTGGCCTCCACAGGCTGGAAGGTCTTTGCGGTGGCCCGCAGGGCCGACCGCTTGGGCGCGCTGGGCGCCGAAACCGGCGCCATTCCATTTGCGGCCGATATCACCAGCGACGACGACGTCGCAGCCCTTTTGCAGGCCGTTTCCAAATCCGGGGGAGCCGATACCCTCATCAACATCGCCGGCGGTGCCCGTGGCGCGGACACGATCGCGAATGCCGATACTGAGGATTGGGAGTGGATGTACCAGGTCAACGTCCTGGGCACCATGAAGATCACCAGGGCATTCCTTCCGATGCTGAGGCAGGACGGGGAAGGAACTGTACTCAACCTCACATCCACCGCCGGACTGGCCGCTTACGAAGGCGGCGCAGGATACAACGCCGCAAAGTTTGCCCAGCACGCCATGACCAACGCCCTAAGGCTGGAAGAAGTGGGTCACAACATCCGTGTCATCGAGGTAGCGCCGGGCCTGGTCCACACTGAGGAATTTGCCCTTAACCGGCTGGGTGACAAGGACGCTGCCGCCAAGGTTTACGCCGGAGTCGAAAAGCCCCTAACGGCAGAGGACGTGGCCGACGTCGTGAAGTACGCAGTCTCGCTGCCGCACCACATCAACCTGGACCAGATCGTGGTGCGCCCGGTGGCGCAGGCGGCCAACCACAAGCTCATCCGCAAGGAAGGCTGAAGCGGGACACGCCTTCCAACCGGCTAACCGGCCGGGATAACCAGGGTTGCCACCATGGCCGCATGGTCAGAACCCGAAACCTGGTGGACCGCGTAGCCACTGCTGCCGATTCGGGGCGACGTAACCATGTGATCGATCACGATCCCAGGAAGGGGTGGTCCCTCCATCGGCCAGGTGGGGGAGAACCGTCCGCCTGAGGCTGTTCCGACGTCGACGAGCTTTTTCCCGTCCTGTCCGCCGCCCATGGCGGGGTCAAGCACGGCACGGAACTCGGCATGGTCGTAGGTGGAGTTGTAGTCACCCATCAGCAGGTGATGTCCCGGACGGGAGGCCTGACGGGCAACCTTGACAAGGTCGCTGCGCCACTGCTGGATCCGCTCGTCAACCGGGGGCAGGGCATGAACGTTGGTGAGGTTCAACGTCGCCTTGGAAACGTTGCCCGCATCCGTGACGAGGACCCGCGTAACGTCCATCCGGAATGGCGTATCGGGCAGCAGCCCCTCCGGTTGCAGAGGGAAAACGGAATACACGGCGCCACCGGAAGCGTCGTCGTTGGGTTCACTCAGGAGGTTCGGCAGTGTTGACTCCAGGCCTTCGGAGCGTAGGCGGTCTTCCAGCCCTTGCGTATGCTCCTGGAGGGTCAAAAGTTGAACACCGTTGTCCCGGACCAACTTCACGATGGCACGTGCGTCAGCCTCACCGTATTCAGTGTTGAGACTCATCACCTTCACGGAAACAGTGGCGGTCCCCGCAGGAACTGCTTCTGCCCTTCCGGTGTCCAGCGGAAACAGCCAGAACAATTGGAGAGCCAACAGGGCTGCCGTCGTGATGAGGACCCAGAGGCGGCGCCCAACCACTGCAAGGACCATCGCCAGCGCCGATGGCAGCACCATCCACGGGGTGAACGACAACAGTTGAACCACCACCAGCGGCCACTCCGTGGGGACCGCCCTGAACAGCGACATTCCCGCCACAGGCAACACCAAGAGCAGAGCGAGGACCGACCACGCGGGGGATGCCTGGTGGCCCAGCCAGCGTTTTACCGGGCCCGCGGTCGGAAGGACAAGGGCGGGGTTGGTCATGGGGTCGAGTCTATGCACCCGACGGCATCCCACTGGTCCACCCGAAGGATGATCCTGCGAGTGGAGCACGGGGGTCTCCTGCCGCTAGACTTGGGAGACAAGCGTTGACCCGGCCATCACCGGTGAGCTTCCGGAAGAACATCCCTGAACGCCCAAGTGGAGCAATCCAAGCGGCGGCCAGGGCCCAGTAGAACCGGACGGGTAAGCCCGTCACAGCAGTAATGAGAGGCCGGAACCGGCCGTTGCCCCCCCACCCGGGGCGCCATGGTTCCGGTAAGTGAGGTGGTACCGCGGCATCAGCAAACACTGAAGCCGTCCTCGCATCCTGACAGTCAACCAGCTATCACAGGATATGAGATGACCCACTACCCCAAGGCCTCAGCGACTCCTTCAGGCACGCAGGGCGTGTCCGCTTCCGTGAAGTTCCCGGAAATCGAAGAGCGCATCCTCAAGTACTGGGATGAAGACGGCACCTTCCAGGCAAGCATCGACCAGCGCGAAGCAGGCAAGGACGGCAGCAACGAGTTCGTCTTCTACGACGGCCCTCCCTTCGCCAACGGCCTCCCCCACTACGGGCACCTCCTCACTGGCTACGCCAAGGACCTCGTAGGGCGCTACCAGACCCAGCGCGGCAAGCGCGTGGAGCGCCGCTTCGGCTGGGACACCCACGGCCTTCCAGCCGAGCTCGAAGCCATGAAGCAACTGGGCATGACGGACAAGACCCAGATCGAAGCCATGGGCATCGACAAATTCAACGACGCCTGCCGCGCCTCCGTCATGAAGTACGCCAACGAATGGAAGGCCTACGTCACGCGCCAGGCCCGTTGGGTGGACTTCGACAACGACTACAAGACACTCAACGTCGAGTACATGGAGTCGGTGCTGTGGGCTTTCAAGCAACTGCACGAAAAAGGACTGACGTACAACGGGTACCGCGTCCTTCCGTACTGCTGGAAGGACGAGACGCCACTGTCCAACCACGAGCTCCGCATGGACGACGACGTCTACAAGAACCGCCAGGACCAGACCGTCACGGTAACGTTCCCCATCAAGGCGGGGGAGTCCGAACTCTCCAAGGCCCTCGAAGGCGTCCAGGCGCTCGCCTGGACCACAACGCCCTGGACGCTGCCCACCAACCTGGCGCTCGCCGTCGGGCCTGAAATCCCCTATGCGGTCCTGCCCGCCGGTCCGAACGGCGTCAAGGCTGCTTCGGCGGAAGCCCCGGTCACGGGCAGCTTCCTGCTGGCCGCCGACCTCGTGGGGACCTACGCCAAGGATTTGGGGTACGACGACGCAGCTGCCGCAGCTGCCGCCGTCGTCTCAACCCATACAGGCGCCGAGTTGGCGGGCCTTGAGTACGAGCCACTGTGGAACGACTTTGCCGATGCCGAGAAGTACGGCACCCGGAACGCGTGGCGCTTCCTTGTGGCGGACTACGTCACCACCACAGACGGTACGGGAATCGTGCACCAGGCTCCGGCCTATGGTGAGGATGACCAGAAGGTCTGTGAGGATGCCGGCATCCCCGTTGTCCTGTCCGTTGACGAGGGCGCGAAGTTCCTGCCGTTGTTTGCCCATGGCGAGCTCGCCTCGATCGTGGGACTGCAGGTCTTTGACGCGAACAAGCCCATCACCCAGGTGCTGCGCGCCGATGGCCGCCTGGTCCGCCAGGCCAGCTACGAGCACAGCTACCCGCACTGCTGGCGCTGCCGGAACCCGCTGATCTACCGTGCTGTGTCCTCCTGGTACGTCGAGGTCACCAAGTTCAAGGACCGCATGTCCGAGCTGAACCAGGAGATCAACTGGATCCCGGGCAATGTCAAGGATGGCCAGTTCGGCAAATGGCTGGACAACGCCCGCGACTGGTCCATCAGCCGTAACCGCTACTGGGGTTCGCCGATTCCCGTGTGGCAGTCCGATGATCCCGAGTACCCGCGTACGGACGTTTACGGCTCGCTGGCTGACATCGAGGCGGACTTCGGCCGTCTGCCGGTCAACAACGAAGGGCAAGTGGACCTGCACCGCCCGTTCATCGATGAATTGACCCGCCCCAACCCTGACGACCCCACAGGCAAGTCCACCATGCGCCGCGTCGAAGATGTCCTGGACGTCTGGTTCGACTCCGGTTCCATGCCCTACGGACAGGTGCACTACCCGTTCCAGAACGAGGAATGGTTCGACACCCACAACCCTGCGGACTTCATCGTGGAGTACATCGGCCAGACCCGCGGCTGGTTCTACATGCTTCACATCCTGTCTACGGCGCTGTTCGACCGTCCCGCTTTCCGCAACGTCATCAGCCATGGCATCGTGTTGGGCTCCGACGGCCAAAAAATGTCCAAGAGCCTGCGCAACTACCCGGACGTTTCCGAGGTCCTGGACCGTGACGGCTCGGATGCCATGCGGTGGTTCCTGATGTCCAGCCCGATCCTTCGCGGTGGCAACCTGGTGGTCACCGAGCAGGGCATCCGCGACGGCGTCCGCCAGGTCATCCTGCCGCTCTGGAACGTGTACAGCTTCTTCACGCTCTACACCAACGCCGCGAACTCCGGTTCCGGCTATGAAGCGAAGCTGCGCTACGACGGCTACTCCGACACGTTGGACCAGTATTTGATGGCCAACACCGGGGACCTCGTCCGCAGCCTGACCGAAAGCCTTGATTCTTACGACATCTCCGGGGCCTGCGATGAACTCCGCAGCTACCTGGACATGCTCACCAACTGGTATGTCCGCCGCAGCCGCCAGCGCTTCTTTGACGAGAACGTGGACGCCTTCGACGCCCTCTACACCGCTTTGGAAGCCGTATGCCGCGTGTCAGCGTCCTTGCTGCCGCTCGTGACGGAAGAGATCTGGCGCGGGCTGACGGGGGGCCGTTCCGTGCACCTCGCCGATTGGCCCGACGCTTCACTGTTCCCGGCCAATCCAGGGCTCGTGGAGGCCATGGACCGCGTGCAGCAGATCTGCTCCACCGGATCGAGCCTGCGCAAGGCGGCGAACCTGCGGGTCCGCCTGCCGCTGCAGGAACTGACTGTCGTGGCACCCGGGGCAGATGCGCTGGGAGGCTTCGCCGCCGTCGTCGCCGATGAACTGAACCTTCGCTCCGTCCGCTTGCTGGACGCTGCTTCGGCTTCACCGGAGGAATTCGGCATCGAGCAGAAACTGGTGGTGAACGCCCGGGCTGCTGGTCCGCGCCTTGGCAAAAACGTGCAGCAGGCCATCAAGGGATCCAAGTCCGGCGACTGGTCGGTAACCGATTCCGGCGTCGTGGTGGCCGGGGGACTCGAGCTTGAGCCGCAGGAATACACCCTGGAGACCGTCGTGGCAGAAGCGGCCGACGGCGGGTCTTCCGCAGTTGCCGTACTGCCCGGTGGCGGTTTCGTGGTCCTGAACACCGAAGTCACGCCGGAACTGGCTGCCGAGGGCCTGGCACGCGACATGGTCCGCGCCATCCAGCAGGCACGCAAGGATGCTGGGCTGAACGTGAGCGACCGCATCCGAACTTCCGTCGAAGCGCAGCAGGACGTCGTTGACGCCCTCCAGGCCAATGCTGAGCTCGTCAAGACCGAAACGCTGACCCTGGAACTGGAAGTTCTGCTTTCCAGCGCCGAGGAACCGCAGGTCACCGTAGCAAAGGCAGGGGTCTGACCAATGACTGACGAATTCTCGGTAGAGAGCGTCTACGCCGAACTCCTGGGCCGCGCGCCGGAGAACAAAATGGAACCGCGGTTGGCTCCGCTCTTCCGGGCCATGGACGTGCTGGGTGAGCCCAACAAGGCTTTCCCGATCATCCACATCACCGGTACCAACGGTAAGACGTCCACTGCGCGCATGATCGAGGCCGGGCTCCGTGCCCACGGCCTCAGCACAGGCCGTTACACCAGCCCGCACCTTTCCAAGGTCACCGAGCGCATCAGCATAGATGGTGAGCCGGTATCGGATGCGACGTTTGTTCGGATCTGGGATGAAATCCGTCCGTACCTGGAAATCGTTGACAACGAGCTCCTTGCCGACAACCAGCCGCGGCTGACGTACTTCGAATGCGTCACGATCCTCGGGTTCGCCATCTTCGCCGACCAGCCCGTGGATGTGGCGGTCTTTGAGGTGGGACTGGGCGGCATCACCGACGCCACCAACGTCGGAGACGGCCAGGTTTCCGTCATCACGCCGATTTCCCTGGACCACACGGACCTGCTGGGCGATACGACCGAGGACATCGCCTACGAGAAAGCCGGCATCATCAAGCCGGGCGGCTTCCTGGTAAGCGCCGCCCAGCCCGTGGATGCGGCGCAGGTGCTCTTGGAAAAGGCCCGGGAAGTAGACGTACCGTTCCGCTTTGAAGGCGTCGAGTTCGGCGTCGAGTCGCGCAGCGTCGCCGTGGGTGGCCAGGTCCTTACCGTCCAAGGCCTCGCAGGCCGCTACGAAGACCTCCTTCTTCCCCTGCATGGTGCCCATCAGGCAGAGAACGCCGCCGTGGCGGTTGCTGCATTGGAAGCTTTCTTCGGTGGAGGAGAAAAAGAGCTGGACATCGACGTCCTGAAGGAAGCCTTCGGCAATGTGACGTCGCCTGGCCGACTGGAAGTGGTGCGGACCGCCCCCACGATCGTGGTGGATGCTGCCCACAACCCGGAAGGGATCCGTGTTTCTGCCGAGGCAATCCACGAGGCCTTCAGCTTCAGCAAGCTGGTGGTCGTCGTCGGAGTCCTGCGGGAAAAGGACGCTGAGGAGATCCTGAAGACACTCAAGGAACAACTTGGCGATCTTGCCGATGAATTCTGCTTCACCCAGTCCAACTCACTGAGGGCTGTCCCTGCAGCGGAACTGGCCGAACTCGCCGTCGATCTTGGCTTTGGCGAGGACAACGTCCACATCGCCGAGAAGCTCGATGACGCACTGGAGTGGGCCGTTGAACGGTCCGAGTCCAACGATGACCTTGCCGGCGGCGTGCTGGTCACCGGCTCCATTACCCTGGTGGCTGAGGCACGCATCCTGCTTGGAAAGGAAGGTGCCTGACAGTGGCAAGGCTGACCAAGGCCCAGCGTGAATGGCGGCCGGGCATGCCCAGGAAGCGTCGATCCACCAAGGTAATGTTCGCTTCCACGGTGCTTCTGCTTGAAGCCTTTGTGGCCTTCTTCGGCACCTTGGTGGTCTTCGGGCTAAGGCGCGGGGAAGTTGCTCCTGGAATCATCCTGGGTGTGGGAATCGCGCTGAGCGTAGTGCTTGTCCTCACATGTGCGGTGTTGTCCAAGCCCTGGGGAATCGGCCTTGGCTGGGGGCTGCAGCTCCTCCTGATCCTGACGGGGATCGCAGAGCCGATGATGTTCATCGTTGGCGTCCTCTTCGCCATCTGCTGGTGGTACGGAATCCGGACGGGGATGAGGATCGACCGTGAAGTGGCACAACGCGACCGGGAGCAGGCCGAATGGGACGCCACGCACCGTGACGAGGCTGGTTCGTAAAACCCCGTAAACTGGCTGGGAAACCCACCCACCAACCACATTGGAGCAACTGTGAGCATTGAACGGACCCTTGTCCTGATCAAGCCCGACGGCGTGGCCCGCAACCTCAGCGGAAGCATCCTCGCCCGGATCGAAGCCAAGGGCTACGCCTTGGCCGAGCTGAAGAAGGTCAACGCGACCCGCGAGCTGCTGGAGCAGCACTACGAGGAACACGTGGGCAAGCCGTTCTACGAGCCCTTGGTTGAGTTCATGCTCAGCGGCCCGGTCATCGCAGCTGTCTTTGAAGGCCACCGCGTGATCGAAGGCTTCCGCTCCCTGGCAGGAACCACGGACCCCACCACCGCTGCTCCGGGCACCATCCGGGGCGACTTCGGCCGTGATTGGGGCCTGGCAGTCCAGCAGAACCTGGTTCACGGCTCGGACTCCGTTGACTCCGCCGAGCGTGAGATCAAGATCTGGTTCGCCGGCTAGGTACGCCTCGCCGAAGTGACACTTAAGGCCAATGTTCATCACGAACATTGGCCTTAAGTGTCATCTCGCGAAGAGTTAGTAACCCGACGTGCCTGCGAAGACGTGGATGAAGGCGAAGAAGATCGTGGCAATGACAGCCACATAAAGCAGCGCCACGATGATCCAGCCGGAGTCACCCAAGACCTTGGCCAGTGCCGGTGGGGCCTTGATGACGCCGTGGGCGATATTGCGGATGGTCACCCATACGAACATCGGGATCATCACGGCCCACACCACCATGCAGAACGGGCACAGCACGTTGATGACGTACAGGGCCTGGGACCACAGCCACACCACAAAGGCGAACCCCAGGGTTACGCCGGCCTGCAAGCCCAGCCAGTACCCGCGTGAATACTTCGCCCCGGCCAGGAGGCCCATGGCAGTGGTGATGATCACCGCAAAGGCGACGATGCCGATGAACATGTTGGGGAACCCGAAGACCGAACTTTGCGGTGTTTGCATCACCGCGCCACAGGAAACCCAGGGATTCACATCGCAGAGCGTAACGTGGTTGGGGTCTTTGAGTACTTCCAGCTTCTCAAGGACCAACGCCCCGGAAGCCAGCCAGCCGATGACGCCGGTTATCAGCAGGAGCCAGGCGAACGGCTTGTCGCGGACTGCTTTAGGCAGCAAACCTGCCTTGGTGGACGTATCCTCCATGGGGGTGGAGGCTTGGTTGGCCAGGTTTTCCCTGGCGGTGCTTGGCATCGCGGACGCAATCCTTTTCAACAAGTGACCCGGCCGGGCCGGGAAGGGTTCTTGTCAGGATTGTAACGCCGGAGACTGGATGCAGCCTCCAGCCAGCACCAGCACTTTCCACACTGTGCGACACAGCCCCCTACCCTTCGAATGTGCGGGGGTGTGAGAGAATGAACATGGCTGGAAGCCGATCCACATTCGGAATCCGGTCCGGTGACTTGTTCCCAAGACCGCCAGTATGAGCAGGGCCTGCCCGGATCACGTGATCCTCGGTAAGCCCGCCATGACAATGGACGGCACCTGGTTGTGGCAGCAGAACAACGGGTTTCAGAGCAAAGCCACCGGCCTTCCAGGGCTGCCGCACCCCAATGATGGTGCGAACCGGAAGGAATACTACCGACTTCTGTCAACGCCTGAGGGTTTTGACAAATATTTGCCCCACTGGGCGCCGGATGTGGCGGCGTCGCTGGGGCAGGAGTGTTGCCACATATGGATAATGACCAGGTTGTAGCCGTTAATGAAGAGGCAGCTCCCGCGGAAACTGCGGAAGCGCCCAAAAAGACCACCCGGACACGGCGCAAGGCTGCGCCCAAAGCAGTGGAAACAGCCAGTGCTGAGGAAGCCACCGGCACTGAACAAGCCACGGGCACTGAACCGACCGAAGCAGCTGTGAAGGCGCCGGCGCGCCGTACCCGTGCGCGCAAGACGGTGCCTGCCGAGCCCCTCCCGGGTTTTGACGATCAGGCCGGAGTAGCGTCCCAGCCGGAAACCGATGCCGAACCTGCCCCAGAAAAGCCGGTCCGCCGTCGTCGGACTACCAAGCCCAAGAACGTTGAGGCAACGGTCGGCGCGGAGGCGCCAGCCCCCGAAGCGTCTTCCGCCGTGGAAGCCGTTGAAGAAATCACGACGCCGGATGCGGGGTCCCAGCCTGCGCCTGCTACCCAGGGCGACCTTCCCGTGGCGGGCGACGTTCCCGCCGAGGAAGAGGCCGAAGCTGCCGAGGAGTCCGCCCCCGGTTCAACGTCGTTGTTCCTGGAACCTGTCTCCATTACGTCGATGATCTTCCAGGCCCCTGATCTGAGCACCGTTGCCCGCCCCGCCGTAGAGGAAAAGGCCGAAGAGTCTGAAGCAGAAACTCCGGAAGCCGGGTCAACTGACGAGCTGGAGGATTCCAGCAGCCGTCGTCGTCGCCGTAGCCGTGGCCGGCGTGGCCGCCGCGGGACTGAACGCGATGAGACCGATTCCGAGGACAGCGCTGAGGCTGAGGATGAAGAAGATGCTCCGGTAGCGGAAGCGCTCGAAGAGGGCGTCACATCGCGTCGTCGTCGGCGTCGCCGCCGGGGTGACCAGGACCTTGAACTGACTGGCGGCTCGGACGATGACCCGCCCAACACGGTGACCCGTGTCCGCGCGCCCCGCCCGATCACTGAGACGGCCCCGTCGAACCGGGTCACCAGTGTTAAGGGTTCCACCAGGCTAGAGGCCAAGAAGCAGCGCCGCCGCGAGTCCCGCGAGACCGGACGCCGCCGCCAGGTGATCACAGAGGCTGAGTTCCTTGCCCGCCGTGAGTCCGTGGATCGCCAGATGATCGTCCGCCAGCGCGACGATAGAATCCAGATTGCGGTCCTTGAAGACGGCGTGCTTGCTGAGCACTTTGTGTCCAAGACCCAGCAGGATTCGCTGATCGGCAACGTGTACCTGGGCAAGGTCCAGAATGTTCTGCCGTCCATGGAAGCTGCCTTCGTGGACATCGGACGCGGGCGCAACGCCGTTCTTTACGCCGGCGAAGTCAACTGGGACGCCGTCAATCTCGAGGGACAGCCGCGCCGGATCGAGAATGCCCTAAAGTCCGGTGATTCTGTCCTGGTGCAGGTGACCAAGGATCCTGTTGGCCACAAGGGCGCGCGCCTCACAAGCCAGATTTCCCTCCCGGGCCGCTACCTTGTGTACGTGCCTGGCGGTTCCATGACCGGCATCTCGCGCAAACTGCCCGACGTCGAACGCAACCGCCTCAAGCGCATCCTCAAGGACCGTTTGCCTGAGAACGCCGGCGTCATCGTGCGCACGGCCGCTGAAGGTGCCTCCGAGGAAGAACTGACGCACGACATCAACCGTTTGCGCGCGCAATGGGAAGGCATTGAAGGCCAGGCGTCCTCCACCAAGGTGCTGGCACCCGAACTGCTCTACGGCGAACCTGACCTCACCATCAAGGTGGTCCGGGATGTCTTCAACGAGGACTTTTCCAAGCTGATTGTGTCCGGCGACGACGCGTGGGACACCATTGAGGCTTACGTCACCTATGTTGCTCCCGATTTGGTGGGCCGCCTTGAAAAGTGGACCAAGGACCAGGACATTTTTGCGGCCTGGCGGATCGACGAACAGATCCACAAGGCCCTGGAGCGCAAGGTCTTCCTGCCGTCCGGCGGTTCGCTTGTCATCGACCGCACCGAGGCCATGACCGTGGTGGACGTCAACACGGGTAAGTTCACCGGCAGCGGTGGAAACCTTGAAGAAACCGTCACCAAGAACAACCTTGAAGCGGCCGAGGAAGTAGTTCGCCAGCTGCGCCTGCGCGATATCGGCGGCATCATTGTCATCGACTTCATCGACATGGTCCTTGAATCCAACCGTGACCTGGTACTCCGCCGATTGGTGGAATGCCTGGGCCGTGACCGCACCAAGCACCAAGTGGCTGAAGTGACGTCGCTTGGCCTGGTGCAGATGACACGCAAGCGCATGGGCACAGGCCTGCTTGAAGTGTTCGGTGAGCAGTGCGAGCACTGCGCCGGACGCGGCGTCGTCACCCATGATGAGCCCGTGGAACACCGACGCGCCAACGTAGTTGCCGCCGAGCACCACCGTCCACACACCGAACCGCAACAGCCTGCTGCCCGGAATGAACGCAAGCGTCGCCGTGGGAAAGGTGGGGGAGCGGTAGCCGAGGAACCAGTCTCCACCCACAGCACCGCTGCCGCCCCGGTAGCTGCGCCAAGTGGCAAGGAGTCGGTTGACCCCGTTCGCCAGGCGAAGGCCGAGGCGACCAGGGCGGCTCTTGCCACCATCGCCGCTGCAGCGCATGCCGCGCACTTGCACGACGACGAAGTTCACCGCGCGGAGGAACTGGCACGCGCAGCCGGTCAGCATCACGACACGGCTGAATCCGTGTCTGATACGGCAACCGGCGATGCCGGGGGAGCGGCCGCAGCTGATGCCGCCAGCCATGAAGCAGCGGTTCGGGAGGCACGGTCCACGCCCGTTTTGCGCTTCGGTGGCGAAGAAGTGGCGCTCCCATTCGTGGAGCACCATGAGGAACCGTCTGCGGGCAAGCCGGCCATGAGCCTGGACCTGCTGGCGGAGGCGTTCTCGCACCTCGGTGCTGCACCGGCTGCCGAGGAAAACACTGTGGATACGGTTTCCGGACCTGCCACGGCTTCCGAAACTTCCGCTGCCTCCGCTGCAAGTGCTGCGGCCACCGACGGTCAGAACGATCGTTCTTCGCGTTCGCGTGGAAGTCGAGGCCGAAGGAACCGTAGCGCGAGCAGGGCACAGGGTGCCGCAAACGAAACCAGCGTGGAGCACCACGAGGTAACTGCCGCAGCCGCGGGTGGAACGGCCCACGAGGCCAAAGCGCCGGCAGCGGAAGAGCCTGCCAAAAAGAAGGCAGCTGACGAGCCCATCATCCTCGGCGTAGGAGTTCCAGCTTCGGAGTTGTAAGCACGTCAGCACTGATGACGTGTTGAAAGAGTCCCGCAATATCCGATGTCGTCGGATACTGCGGGACTCTTTTGTCGCCGGCAGTCACATCCATGCACCCAAGCAGGCCGGTTCCCGGACCGCTGGACTTCCCGGCTACGCTAGGAAACTGACACGGGGTGCCGGGCGCTGGGCCTGGCTGAGATCCAGACCCGTTGAACCTGTCCGGTTAGCACCGGCGAAGGGATGTCCATCATGGCTTCATTGTCCAGTTCCCCTGTCTACCCCCTTGACCCCGCCGGTAGCGTTGGCGGACCCGTGGCTGCCCGGCAACATCCGCGGGTGCTTAGCATTGCCGGTTCGGATCCGTCCGGAGGCGCAGGGATCCAGGCAGACCTGAAGAGCATTGCTGCGCACGGTGGTTACGGAATGGCTGCCATCACGGCGCTCACGGCACAGAACACCCTTGGAGTCAGTGCAGTCCATGTTCCGCCCGTGGAGTTCCTGCGCCAGCAACTGGACGCCATCAGCAGCGATATTGAGATTGATGCCGTCAAGATCGGGATGTTGGGTGACGCGTCCGTCATCCACGAAGTCCGCAGCTGGCTCGAAGACGTGCGTCCCGCCGTCGTGGTCCTTGACCCGGTGATGGTGGCCACCAGCGGCGACCGGCTTCTGCGTGGGAACGCCGAAGCCGCGCTTCGCAGCCTCCTGCCTTTGGCGGATCTCGTTACCCCCAACCTTCCCGAACTGGCTATGTTGCTGGGGGAGCCTGACGCCCCGGACTGGGCAACTGCCCTTGACCAAGGCAAGCGTCTGGCTGCCGAATGTGGAACGACCGTCCTGGTGAAGGGTGGCCATTTGGCCGGAGCGGAATGTCCTGATGCCTTGGTCAATACGAGCGGCTTGCTGCGGCAGGACGTTATCGAGGTGGCCGGTCCCCGTGTGGATACCCGGAACAGCCACGGAACGGGCTGTTCGCTCTCCTCGGCATTGGCCACGGTGCAGGCCCGCAGAGGTGACTGGGAAGCGTCACTGCGGGAGGTTAAGCCGTGGCTGCTGCAGGCCCTTTCTGCGGCCGACGGGCTCGACGTGGGCAGGGGCAGCGGGCCGATCCAGCACTTTCACCATCTGGAGCCAACACGGAATCCTGCTGGCCGGTCCGGCGATTTTGCCGCGCGACTTTGGGCGGAAGCCACGCCGGAGTTGGACGCAATCTACGGCCTGGCCTTCATCCAGGGCCTGCAGTCGGGGAGGCTCCCTGAGCCCGAGTTCAACTACTACCTTGCCCAGGACGCCATCTACCTCAACGGCTATTCCCGGGTTCTGGCCCGCGCCGGTGCCCTTGCCCCCACTGAGGAAGAGCAGCTCTTCTGGGCCAAGGCGTCACAGACCTGCCTTGAGGTCGAGTCCGAGCTTCATCGGAACTGGCTGAGCACGCGCCCGGCTCCGACGCAGACCGGACCCGTGACGAAGTCGTACGTGGACCACCTCCTGGCCACTTCCGCGTCCGGCAGTTACGCGGTGTTGCTCGCAGCAATCCTGCCCTGTTACTGGCTGTACGCGGAGGTAGGCCGGCAACTCCACGCGGCCTACGTGGATGCAGGCGCACCCGGCGACCACCCGTACGCCGACTGGTTGAAGACCTACGCCGACGAGGAGTTTGCTGCCGCAACCCGCAAAGCGATCGACCTTACGGACGCAGCCGCCCTCAAGGCCTCTGCGCAGGAACGCGAGGCCATGGTTGAGGCCTTTGCGCACTCTTGCCGCTATGAGACGGCCTTCTTTGATGCGCCAAGGCTCTTCGCCTGAGTTGGATTTCCGTGGTTTCTGCGTAGCGGATCCATGAAACTCCCGCGCGTCGCCAGCCAAATCGCAGCATTCCCGCCCAAAGCCTGTAGGCTGTATGGGCACGGTGCCGGGAGAGTCCGTTACAACTGGTGATGCAAGTCACCCGATAGCCTCCGGACCCGGCCTCATTTGCAGCTGAAGGTCAAACTAGCGTAATCTTGATCTTCGGTGCTTACGCCAACACTTGGGTTATGCCCCTTGGAATTGTTCATGGGATGACTCGCGGGCTTCGATCTGAAGTCCACGGCGTTGAGGCACAGCGCGAACCAAGCCTGATTCCGGTTCAAGGTTCCGCACGCAAATTTAGTAAGAAACGTCGAGAGAAGTGAGTACCCAAGTGGTGTACGCGATTGTCCGCGCAGGCGGCCGCCAAGAAAAAGTTTCCGTTGGAGACTACGTAACGCTTAACCGCGTCCCCGGTGGAGCCGGCAGCACGCTTGAGCTGCCCGCCTTGCTCCTGGTTGACGGCGACAAGGTCACGTCCGCTGCTGCGGACCTGGCCAAGGTCAAGGTCACGGCTGAGATCCTTGAGGACCTTCGCGGTCCCAAGATCGTCATCCAGAAGTTCAAGAACAAGACCGGCTACAAGAAGCGCCAGGGTCACCGTCAGGAACTGACCAAGATCAAGATCACGAGCATCAAGTAACTTTCGTTACTCTGTTCAGATTTTCAGTTTCCCCAGAAATTTAGAGGCAGGCATTTCACATGGCACACAAAAAAGGCGCGAGCTCCACTCGCAACGGTCGTGACTCCAACGCACAGCGCCTCGGCGTCAAGCGTTTCGGTGGCCAGGTAGTTTCCGCAGGCGAGATCATCGTTCGCCAGCGCGGAACCCACTTCCACCCCGGTGCAGGCGTCGGCCGCGGTGGCGACGACACCCTGTTCGCACTCGAGGCCGGTGCGGTTGAGTTTGGTACTCGCCGCGGACGTCGCGTAGTGAACATCGTTGCTGCTGCAGCTGCAGAGTAACAACAAGTTCTGAACCGGTGGAGCGGGCCAAACGGCCCGCTCCACCGTTCTTTTAACCGCATTACAATCGATTAGGGCGCCCATGGCGCTCTGGTTTATGCAACAGCGCTGGCAACAGCAAGAGGAGATTCACGTGGCGAGCTTTGTAGACCGGGTAGTCCTGCACGTATCCGGCGGAACCGGCGGCCACGGCTGTGTCTCTGTCAAGCGGGAAAAGTTCAAGCCTCTCGGTGGACCCGACGGCGGCAATGGCGGCAACGGCGGAGACGTCATCCTTAGGGTGTCGGCGCAGACTACCACCTTGCTTGACTACCACCACGCCCCCCACCGCCACGCCACCAACGGTGGCCCTGGCATGGGTGATTGGCGTGGCGGCAAGAACGGCGAAACCTTGATCCTCCCCGTGCCGGACGGCACCGTGGTGAAGACGAAGGACGGCGAGGTCCTCGCTGACCTCGTGGGCGAAGGCACGGAGTATGTTGCCGCGGCAGGAGGCCAGGGCGGTCTCGGAAACGCCTCACTGTCCTCGCAGAAGCGGCGCGCGCCCGGCTTCGCGCTACTGGGCATTGAAGGCGAATCCAGCGACATCGTCCTGGAACTGAAGTCCATCGCCGATATCGCGCTGGTCGGATTCCCCTCCGCTGGAAAATCCAGCCTCATTGCGGCCATGTCCGCTGCCCGGCCAAAGATTGCCGACTACCCCTTCACCACCCTCATTCCCAACCTTGGCGTCGTCCAGGCCGGCGACATCCGGTTCACCATCGCCGATGTGCCCGGCCTGATCGAAGGCGCCAGCGAGGGCAAGGGCCTTGGCCACAACTTCCTGCGCCACGTTGAACGCTGCGCGGCCCTGGTTCACGTCCTGGACTGCGGAACCCTGGAATCGGACCGTGATCCACTCTCCGATCTGGCCATCATTGAGGCGGAACTGGAGAAGTACGCCGTGGACATGAGCTACGCCGGCGTAGATGGCGAAGTAGTGCCGTTGAACGAGCGTCCCAAGCTTGTTGTCCTGAACAAAGTGGATCTTCCGGATGGCAAGGACATGGCGGAGTTCGTTCGTCCGGACCTCGAAGCACGCGGCTACCGTGTGTTCGAAGTCTCGGCAACCAGCCATGAGGGCCTGCGCCAGCTTGGCTTCGCAATGGCGGAGATCGTCAAGGCTGCGCGGGATGCCGTAGAGACTGCCCCTCCCAAGGTTGCCCCGCCCATCCTTCGTCCGCGCGCAGTCAACGAGAGCGGATTCCGGATCCGCCGCGAGGAAAAGAACCTCGAGCCGCTGTTCCGCGTGTTGGGCGAGAAGCCTGTCCGCTGGGTCAAGCAGACCGACTTCACCAACGAGGAAGCCATTGGCTACCTGGCCGATCGCCTGGCCAAGCTGGGCGTCGAGACGGAGCTCTTCAAGGTTGGAGCCAAGCCTGGCGATACGGTGGTCATCGGCGAGGAAGATGGCGTGGTCTTCGACTGGGAGCCCACCATGATGGCAGGCGCCGAGCTCCTGGCGACTCCCCGTGGTACCGATATCCGCGTCGCGGACATCGGCGACCGTCCCACACGTTCGCAAAAGCGCGATGAACAGCTTGAGCGCCGGGAAGCGAAGGCTGCCGCCCGTGCTGAACTCGAAGCCGAGCGCAAGGCTGGCATCTGGACTGAGTCCGTCAGCCGTCGTCGTGCCCAGCCCGTAACGGAAGGCCACCTGGATACCGGTGATGACGACTAGGACTGTCGAAATTCCGGACGCAGAGGTTCTTGAGCGCCAGGCCCTGGCCACCGCCAAGAGGATTGTTGTCAAAGTGGGCTCGTCCTCGCTGACCAGTATCAAGGGCGGCATTTCCGAGAAATCGCTGACTTCGCTGGTTAATGCGCTGGCTGACAAGCGAAATGCCGGTACTGAAATCATCCTGGTTTCCTCGGGCGCCATCGCGGCAGGTCTTGCCCCGCTGGGGCTCGCCAAGCGCCCGAAGGACCTCGCTACCCAGCAAGCTGCGGCAAGCGTGGGGCAGGGCCTGTTGATGGCGCGCTATACGCAAGCTTTCAGCGCGCACGGCGTCACGGTCAGCCAGGTCCTGCTGACAGCTGACGACCTCATGCGCCGGACGCAACACACCAATGCTTTCCGTGCCCTGGACCGCCTGCTGAACCTTGGTGTCGTTCCCGTCGTCAACGAGAACGACACCGTGGCAACCCATGAGATCCGTTTTGGGGACAACGATCGCCTCGCAGCCCTGGTGGCACACCTGGTGCGCGCCGACGCGCTCGTGCTGCTCTCCGACGTCGATGCCCTGTACGACGGTCCACCCTCCCACGGCGCCAAGCGCATCCCCTTGGTTCGTGGTCCGCAGGACCTCGAGGACGTGACCATTGGCAAGGCAGGCAAAGCCGGTGTAGGTACCGGCGGCATGATGACCAAAGTGGAAGCGGCGTCCATAGCTGCCGGGTCAGGGATCCACGCGCTGGTGACTTCGACGCCCAATGCTGCAGCTGCCCTGGCAGGGGAGGACGTAGGAACGTGGTTCGCCGTCAACGGCAGCCGCAAGCCCGTCCGGCTCCTGTGGCTGGCTCACCTGGCAACGGTTCACGGGCGCTTGATGCTCGACGACGGCGCGGTGAAGGCAGTGCGCGACCGGCATAGGTCACTCCTGCCCGCGGGGATATCGGACGTATCCGGGGACTTCGAAGCCGGCGACCCCGTTGAAATGGTGGCTTTGGATGGAACAGTGATTGCCCGCGGCCTGGTGAACTATTCCTCGGAGGAGCTTCCCCGCATGCTTGGACGCTCCACCCAGGAACTCGGCCAGGCAATGGGCCGCGGATACGACCGCGAAGTTGTTCATGTTGACGACCTCGTACTCCTTTAGGCTGCGCCCTCATCTAAACTTGGAGCATGACTGAAGCGCTGACCCCTGACGCCCCTGTGATTTCCGACGTTTCCGGTGCCGCCGGCCAGACGCCGGAGAACCCTGTGGCAGGTGGCGCTCCGTTGTCGCCGGAAGATGTCCAGGCTGCCGTCCATGCCATTGCCGACCGCTCCCGCAAGGCCGCACGCCGTATGGGTCAAGCCAACCGCGCGTGGAAGGACCGCGCCTTGCGCGCTATTGGTGCGGCCCTTCAGGAGCGCCGGAAGCACGTGCTGGAAGCAAACGCCAAGGATGTTGCCGCAGGGCGTGCCAACGGCACATCGGCCGCTCTCCTTGACCGGCTGACACTGACACCTGCCCGCATCGATGGGCTGGTTGCTGCTTTGGAGAACCTGGCTGGCCTGCCGGACCCCGTAGGCAACGTGGTCCGTGGCCAGACGCTGCCCAACGGCTTGCGCCTGCGCCAGGTCAACGTCCCCATGGGCGTTGTTGCTGCTATTTATGAAGCCCGCCCCAATGTCACGGTGGATATTGCCGGACTCGCGCTTAAGAGCGGCAATGCCGTCATCCTGCGGGGTGGTTCCGCTGCAGCGAACACCAATGAGGCCCTGGTGCAGATCCTTCGGGAAGCCCTGGACTCTGTTGGCCTGCCTGCCGATGCTGTGCAGACCGTGGACCAGTACGGCCGCGAGGGCGCCAACGTGCTCATGCGTGCCCGTGGCCGCGTTGACGTCCTGATTCCCCGCGGTGGACGGGACCTTATCCAGACTGTCGTGACCAACTCTGCCGTGCCTGTTATTGAAACGGGTGAAGGCAATGTGCATATCTTCATCGACGAATCGGCCAATGAAGAGATGGCGGTTGACATTCTTTTGAATGCCAAGACCCAGCGTCCCAGCGTCTGCAACACCGTAGAGACCCTTCTTGTACACTCGGGCTCCACCGTGCTGCCTGCCGTTGCCGCTGCACTTCGCTCTGCCGGAGTCACCCTCCACGTCGATGAGCGGATTGCTGCCGCTTTGGGCAAGGACGTTGAAACCGTTCCGGCCGACGACGACGATTGGGCCACCGAGTACATGGACCTGGACCTTGCCGTTGCCATGGTGGACAACCTCGATGATGCCGTCAATCACATCCGCAAGTGGACCACCGGGCACACCGAAGCGATCCTGACGAACAACCTGGCCAACGCCGAGAGATTCATTGCTGAAATCGACTCGGCTGCCGTCATCGTCAACGCCTCCACGCGTTTCACCGACGGCGGTGAGCTCGGCCTCGGAGCAGAAGTGGGTATTTCCACCCAAAAGCTGCACGCCCGTGGGCCCATGGGTCTGACCGAACTCACCACCACCAAGTGGATCGTGCAGGGCGAAGGCCAGATCCGCAGTTAGCTACGCGGTAACATAGAACAGAAGTCCGGAACGGCGGGGAGTCCCGCCGTCGAAAATCCTTGAGAACCAACTAGGGGAGAAGATGCTGTTTCAGCAGATCGCCACGTCCATAGCAGCCCAAACAGAAGGCGGCCACGAAGCGCCTGCCCCGCTCTGGGCCGAGCCGTGGGTCTTCGGAGTCAGCATGTTTGCCCTCCTGCTGGTTTTGATGTTCGTTGCCCTCTCCTACACCAACCTCGGCAACCGTCACGAGGCTGTGGAAGAGCACTCGGATCCGCACCGCCAGCACCCGAACAAGCACACCCACAAGCAGGGCCACTAACATTATCGCCGCAACTCCGCGCGGGGAGTCGGAGCGCAGGCTCCGGCTGGGCGTGATGGGTGGAACTTTTGATCCCATCCATCACGGCCACCTTGTGGCTGCAAGTGAGGTTGCCGCCAAGTTCGATCTCGACGAAGTCGTTTTCGTGCCTACTGGCCAACCTTGGCAGAAGTCCAGCAAGCAGGTCAGCAAACCCGAGCACCGTTATTTGATGACCGTGATCGCCACGGCCTCAAACCCGAGGTTCACGGTGAGCCGGGTCGATGTTGACCGTCCCGGACCCACTTACACCATCGACACCCTGCGCGATCTAAGGGCCCAGCGACCCGACGCTGATTTGTTCTTCATCACTGGCGCTGACGCCTTGGCCCAGATTCTGTCCTGGAAGGACGTTGACGAACTCTGGTCTTTGGCGCACTTCGTTGGTGTAACGCGCCCTGGCCACGAACTGGACGGCATGGGCAGGGAAGACGTCAGCCTCCTGGAAGTTCCAGCCATGGCGATTTCCTCAACGGATTGCCGGACACGCGTAGGTGCCGGGAACCCCGTTTGGTACCTCGTGCCCGATGGCGTGGTGCAGTACATCGCCAAGTATGGTCTGTACGCCCCGCACTCCGGGACCGCGCGGCCAGGGACAGGGGAGCTGGCCCCCGCATTATCCGGATCAGACGACCAAGCACGTACTGAATGAGTTTTGAATGAGCAGCCAGGAACAGCGACCCATCCGCAGCAGGCGTGAGCTTCGCCGCGCCCGCGAAGAGAACCAAGAGCCGCAGTCGGAAGCTACACCACACAAGGTAGTAGACGCCGCGGAGAATGCTGTAACTGGCCGGAATCGTCGGGCGGCGGACGCTCCCGTAGATGCAGTGGGTACCACCGCGCAGCAGCGGTCCTCCCAGATCCGCGCCCGCGACCGCGCAGCTTTGCGCACCATCAAAGAGCTTGCGGACAAGGAAGAGCAGCTCTCCGGCGGTGGACCGCCAACACGTCGCCAGCTTCGCCTGCAGCAACTCCAGCAAGAAGTGGCCACGTCTGCCAACCCCATCGTCCCCATGCCGGGCGGGAAGCCAACGGACAAACCAGCCGGCCATCCCGTGGATACCAAGGCCGCCGCTGAGGGTTCCGATGGGGTTCCGGCACCCAGCGCTGGTACTGCCGAATCTGAAATGTCCGTAGAGCAGGCACTTGCGGTCCGTGAACTGATCGCTGCCCAGGTCCAGAATCAAACCGCCAAGCTTGAGCACATTGCCGAGCAAGATCCCCTGGCTGTCGATCCTGAGGTCCTCGCCCAGCAGATTGCCCTCGCCGAACGAGCTGCAGTGCTGAACAAGCGGGCAGCGGCCAAGCAGAGGCTTGCCGAACAGAACCAGGCTGAAGCCAAGGCCCCGGCAGCGGGCGTGTCCGAGGGGAAGAAGTCTTCGGGAGTCTCAGTGGGCCCCTCCACTGCAAACAATCTCGCCATGGTCACGCCGCTGGAGTTCGTCAAGGTGCCCGGCATTGAACGTCCGGTCATGAAGCGCCCCAGTACCACTTTCGTGCCTCTCGTGACCTCGTCGGGTCCCACTCTTGATGCCGGCAAAGCGCCGGCGAACGGAAAGGGCACGCGTGGCCGTTCGGGTGTTCTCGCCCGTGCCGAAGCTGTGGCAAGGAACGCCCGGAAGCGGCCGGCCGCCGTCGACGAACAGCTTGAAGAAACACAGCGTCCGCCGATTTCTGCCAGCGCCGCGTATGGACTGGACCCCCTGGACGCCAATACGGCCGGCCTGGCCCGGGCCCAGCGCAACAGGTTGCTGCAGTTCGGCGTCCTGGCGTTGGGTGTTGTCGCGCTCATCGTCGGCATCATCATGATTACCAGCGGCTAATTCCGCTAGAACCCGGCTAACGCCATTTACAGGCCAACGGCCACAACAAGGAGTCCCCGTGTCTGCACATGAACAATCCATTACCCTCGCCCGTCACGCCGCGCGTGCGGCGGCTGACAAGCTTGCCGAGGACATCGTTGCGCTTGACGTCAGCGAGCGGCTCGCCCTGACTGATGTCTTCCTGATTGCCTCTGCGCCCACTGAGCGCCAGGTCAATGCCATCGTTGACGGCATCGAGGAAGAGCTGATGAAGCAAGACCTTCGCCCGGTGCGGCGTGAAGGCCGATCCGAAGGCCGTTGGGTGCTCCTGGACTACGCCGACATCGTCATCCACGTCCAGCACGCAGAGGACCGCGTTTTCTACGCCCTGGAGCGCCTCTGGAAGGACTGCCCCGTAGTTGACCTTGAACTGGGGGATGACGCCTCGGCAAAGGCTGCGCCAGCAGGGGAATCAGAGTTCTAAACATGGGCCGGCATCCGAATATGCCCGATTTGGAATTTTCGGAAACGCTGTTCTAAGATATTTGAGTTGCTTTGGCGCGGATGGCTGGAAAGTCGATCGTGGAGCAACAAGAATATGGGGCTGTGGCGCAGCTGGTAGCGCACCTGCATGGCATGCAGGGGGTCAGGGGTTCGAGTCCCCTCAGCTCCACTCTTAAGGTTCTGCCCTTCTTCGTGATGAAGAAGGGCAGGCCTTTTTTTGTGTGGTTCGGCCTAGCTGCCAGCGCCGGCTTCGATTGCCGGCAGCATGAATTCCCACATCTCGTCAATGCGGCGAAGTACGTCCGTGCGGGCAGTCAGGACGTTGGACACCATCTGGACTCCGGTGAAGGAGGCAACCAGATAGCGGGCAAAGGCGGCGGGCTCCAGCGTGGGCCGGACAGCCCCCTCGGTTTGGGCTTGGCGGAGCAGTTGCTCCACTGTTTCTATCCAGTCCTGGTAGGGGCCCGAAATATCGGCATCAAAGGCGGAGGCTTCGAACGTCAGGCGGATCCCGCCTTGGACAATCGCTTCGTCAAGCAGCTGGCGGCCGAACATCCTGCACAGTCCAATGATCTTGTCCAGGGCAGTCATGTTTGAGCCCACGATGCCCGCACCCGCCGCGAGGACCAATGCATGCTGCTCCTGGATGACGGCCAAAGCCAGCTCCCGCTTGGACGTGAAGTGGAAGTAGAGCGCCCCTTTGGTGACTCCGGCACGCTTGGTGATGTCGCTCAGGCTTGCATTGCCGTACCCGACTTCCGCGAAGACATGGGCGGCGCCTTCAATAACGGAAAGGCGGGTGTCTTTCGCGCGTTGCTGCATGGGCGGTGGGGGAGCCTCTCACTTGTTTCACTGTGGGACGGCCAGTAGAACGCGCCGCCGGACCTCACAACGCTACCACCGTCCATAAGTTAGGGCCCGTAAAACCGACTGAACGGTTTGGTTTATTCTCTCTGTGATTCTAGACTTCAAGAGGAAGTCGCGCCGGCCTTGGCCCAAGGGACTCCGCGTGGCCGTTTGGGGGGAGGTGCGGTGGAGCGATCCAGCGCACCCCGGCTGCGGGGGAGTGCAGGGCAGAAATGCCCGCTCATCGCCGTGAGGCGTATCACGCTCCCGCGATTTCGCTTCTCGGGGGATTGTGGTTAGTATTGACGAGTTGCTTCGGCGGGAAGGGAAATCTTCCTGAAGAAATCAACAAGATCCGGGGCTGTGGCGCAGCTGGTAGCGCACCTGCATGGCATGCAGGGGGTCAGGGGTTCGAGTCCCCTCAGCTCCACTTCGGATAAAAGACCCCGCTCGGGTGAGCGGGGTCTTTTGCTTTCTGGTCCCGTGGCGGGATTCGTGGGTTGGCGGGACGGATTCCTATTCCTGGCGGACGCCGAACTCGGCTGCACTGAGGAATTCGATGCCTTGGAAGGGCTGATCGCCCACCACCCGGGCATGGTGTCCCGGTGGGATCGAATAGGAGTCACCGCCGGAAATACTAACCTGGGCGCCATCGTTGGTTTCCACCTCGAGGGAGCCGGAGACGCAGAAACCTACATGGCTCAATTGGCAGGATTCGGTTCCGACTACGGGTTTGATGCAGTCGTCCCAAGTCCAGCCGGGTTCAAAGGTGGTCCGGCCGATTGTGTATTCTCCGACGGTGACGACTTCCACCTTCGTCTTGTCCGGGGTGCGCGTTTCGTCGGGGGAGTTGTGTGATTTCACTTGGAGTTGCGTGACAACATTGACACTCATGGTTCGCTCTCAGGAAGGGAGCCGGTTAAGTGTGGTCCCGGGGCCTGGCTCGTCGGTTGGGCGGGACCGGTGCCTGCCGTCGGACGGGTTTGGGTTCGCAATCCGTCGCGACAACAGGTGCTTTGGCATGCTGCATCATCCACATTCCTCCGAACGCACCATGAAGTCGAGACACTAAAGCGAACGAATTTTAGGAAAGTGGGAACGCGATGGTGGCCGAACTGGAACTGGAGCCGTTGTTCGGCGGGCTGCGCAGGTTCCCCGATGTCGAGGCGGACAACCTCCAGGCATACGACGCCACGGATCGCCTCCTCCTTGAAACCGCCGTGGACTATCTCCGGCCGGAAACAAGGATGGCTGTCATTGGCGACCGGTACGGTGCCCTGACACTGGGCGCTTTGGTGGGAAACGGCGTCGGGCATGTCCGCGTCAACCAGGACCTCTACACCGGAAGGCTGGCGCTCCAGCACAACGCGGAAGCAGCCGGCCTGCAGGGTCTGTTCAGCGCCCATGAATTGGGCAAGGAGCTCTTGGCGGGCGCGAACCTGGTGTTGATGCAGTTGCCGAAATCTCTGGCGGAGCTGGAGGAAAACGCCGACGCCGTTGCCCGCTATGCGGCGCCGGATGCCGTATTGCTCGCAGGAGGCCGCGTCAAGCACATGTCCTTGGGTATGAACGGGGTGCTTGAGCGCTATTTCTCCTCCGTACAACCGCAGCTTGCGCGCCGGAAATCCAGGGTGCTGGTGGCAAGCAATCCCAAACCGGTTTCCACCGACCCTCCCTACCCGGTGGTGGAACAGCTACCGGAACTGGGGATCACGGTCTGCGCTCATGGTGCTGCTTTTTCAGGTGCGCGCCTTGACATCGGAACCCGCTACCTCCTGACCTTCCTGGACCGTATGCCGGAAGTTCGACGCGTGGTGGATCTGGGGTGTGGGACAGGCATTCTTGCCACGATGTTTGCACGGCACCAGCCCACTGCGGGCGTGGTGGCCACTGATCAATCGGCGGCGGCTGTGGCATCAGCAATGGCCACGGCAGCAGCCAATGGGCTGGGTGACCGGGTTTCCGTGATCCACGACGACGCCATGTCCACGTTTGATCCAGGCAGTGCGGATCTTGTCCTGCTGAATCCACCGTTCCACCTGGGAGCCAGCGTGCATGCCGGCGCTGCCCTGAAGATGTTCCAAGCGGCCGCGCGCGTTCTCGCGCCCGGCGGTGAGCTGTGGACTGTGTACAACAGCCATCTGCAATACCGGCCTTCCCTTGAGCGCCTCATAGGTCCCACTGTGGAGGAAGGCCGGAACCCGAAGTTCACGGTGACGCGGAGTCGTCGTGGATGAGCGGACCGTCGCTCTCACATAGAATTTAGTGTCATCGTTACCAAGCCCTGACTCCGGTGCCTGCGTGTGCGCATACCCCTGTGAGCGTGGGTATCGTACGATTCAGACAAAGACGAAGTACCATGATGTTTTTTCAAAAATGACTTAGGGGAATCAGTGACTGAGATCCGGCAGCCCACACCGAGGCGCGGAACGAATCTACCCCGCATGGGTGACTTCAATCTGACGGTCATTCTCGAGGCGATCCGGAGGTCCCCGGGCGGCCTCAGCCGTGTTGAACTGGCACAGATTGTTGGCCTGTCCCCCCAGACCATTTCCAATATTTCCCGTCGCCTGCTTGACCAGCACCTGATTGTGGAAGCAGGCAAGGAGGGGACAGGCCCAGGCAAGCCGCGGACCATCCTGCGGCTGAACCCATCGGGAATGTATGCGGTGGGCGTCCACCTTGACCCTGCAGTCATCACGTTCGTTGTCCTGGACCTCCTGGGCGATGTCGTCAGGCATTCGCGGATGGCTACTCCCGGTGGTGACCCGGCGGCGGTGATCGCGAGCATCGCCCAGCAGATCCAAGTCCTCATTGAGGAATCGGGCGTGGATGCATCCAAGATTGCCGGGCTCGGCGTTGCCGTCCCGGGCCCGATCGACCTCGATGAAGGTTCCGTTGTGGAGCCGCCGCTGTTGACTCGATGGAACCGCGTGCGCATCCGGGAGGCCCTCACGGAGGCCACCGGCCTGGAGACGCTGGTGGACAAGGACGTCACGAGCGCCGCAGTGGCCGAAACCTGGGCCGGCGGTGCCAGCGGTGCCGGCAGTTTCGTCTTCATGTATATGGGCACCGGTATTGGTTGCGGCATTGTCTTGAACGATGAAGTGGTCCGTGGAACGTCCGGTAACGCGGGCGAGATCGGCCATATCATCGTTGATCCGATGGGGCCCCAGTGTGACTGCGGGCTCCGTGGTTGTGTGAAATCCTCGTGTATCCCGCAGGTCCTGGTGGCCGAGGCGGAGGCGGCCGGTGTGCTTGACAGCCATGGCGAGGATGCAGATGGACCGCAGGTGCAGGAACGTTACGCCTTGTTGTGCGACAAAGCCGACGCCGGCGATGAAAAAGCCATTGCCATCCTTGATAAGTCAGCCACCCTCGTGGCCCGTGCTGTCTCGGTGGTGACCAACACCCTTGACGTGGAACGCGTTGTGTTCGGCGGTCCTTTCTGGGGGCGGATGTCAAAGTACTTCCTGGAGCGTGTACCGGCCCTCATCGCTGAAAACAGTGCGGCCCGCATGATCCACGGCATAGAAGTTGTGGGTTCCGGGGTAGGCGAGGATGTCGGCGCTATTGGTGCGGCGTGCCTCGTCCTGGAGCACACACTGGCACCACGCGCCCAACGGCTACTGCTGGAGGGCTAACTACTCAGCCACGTTGACTCGATTGGAGCAAAATGCGCCGCCCCATGAGGTTTGCCACCGTCCTTCCCGTCGTAGCCGCTCTTCTCGCTGCAACAGCTTGTTCCTCGACGCCGCCGACTGCCGAGAACAAGACCTTGAAGATCGTCTACCAGAAATCTGACTCCTTTACGGCAATGGATGCTGTGATGCAGGACGCCAAAAAGGAATTCGAGGCAGCGAACTCTTCGGTGACGGTCAATCTCGAACCGATCCAAGCCAACGACGACGACTACGGCACCAAGCTCGCCCTCGCCCAGCGCTCCCCGGACACCGCGCCGGATGTCTTCTATGAGGACACGTTCAAGGTGCGTTCCGACGTCGACGCCGGTTACCTCCTCAAGCTGGACAGCTATCTTGAAAAGTGGGACGACTGGTCCAAGTTCAACGAAGCGGCCAAAGCAGCGGGTCGGGCCGATGACGGAAGTATCTACGCTGTGCCCCTGGGCACTGACACTCGTGCCATCTGGTACAACAAGGCAGTGCTGCAGAAGGCCGGAATTCAAGTTCCCTGGCAGCCCAAAACGTGGGAAGACATCCTGTCCACGGCACGTGCCATCAAAGCCTCCGATCCAACCGTGATTCCCTTCAACATGTACGCCGGCAAGGGTACCGGCGAGGGCACTGTCATGCAGAGCTTCTACGAACTCCTCTACGGGACAGACAGCACGCTGTACGACGAAAAGGAAAAGAAATGGGTGGTGGGCTCCCAGGGTTTTACTGACTCGTTGGCCTTCCTGAAGACCCTCTACGACGAAAAACTTGCAGTGAGCCCGGCCGAAGCCCTCGACGCCAATGTCTGGAAGAAGGTCTTTGGCGAGTGGTTCCCGCAGGGCAAACTCGCTGCAACCGTGGAAGGTTCGTATACGCCGTCGTTCTGGCAAAAGGGCGGGGCCTATGAGTGGGCAGGCTATGAGCAGGACATGGGTGTGGCCATGTTCCCCACGAGGAACGGACAGGAACCGGGCGGCGTCAGCATGTCCGGTGGATGGACCCTTGCAGTTGGTGCCAAGAGCAAGAACGCTGAGCTTGCGTTCAAGTTCCTCGCCACCGCGCTGAACAAGAAGAATGCCTTGGCCTTTGACGTTGACAACTCCCAGATAGCGGTGCGCACGGATGTTGCATCGGAATCGAGCTACCTTTCGGCGAATCCGTTCGTGAAGGATGTCTCGGAGTTGGTGAAGGTGACGCATTACCGCCCGGCTACGGCAGATTACCCGAGGATCTCGACGGCGGTCCAGGTCGCCACCGAGTCTGTCATCACTGGAAAGCAAAGCCCCGAAGATGCCGCAGCAGAGTATGACGCCACCGTGCGCAAGCTTGTTGGTGATGACAAGGTCCTGGAGAGATGACATCAAAGAAATGACAGCAGGGAAATGACGATTCGCCGCTACCTGCGGCTGCTGCCGGTTGTTCCGTCCGTTCTCATGCTCCTGCTGTTCCTGCTTGCCCCGGTGGTTTGGTCCTTCTACGCGTCGTTCACCAATGCCGCTCTTTCAGGCCGGGCGGCGCGGGATCCACAGTGGGTGGGGCTTGAGAACTACGTGCGGATGTTCAGCGATGACTCGTTTCCACTGGCGGCATGGCTGACTGTTGTTTTCGTCGCAGCCTCGGCCGTGCTCGGCCAGAATGTGCTCGGCCTGCTCATCGCGCTGCTCATGACGCGCTCACGCAGGGCAGTTTCCTCGTGGGTGGGAACAGTGGTGGTAGCGGCCTGGGTACTCCCCGAGATCGTGGCTGCCTTCGCGGCCTATGCCTACTTCAACCGTGACGGCACACTGAATCAGATGCTTGCTTTCTTTGGCGGGCAGGGGCCGGACTGGCTGTACACGTTCCCGCTGGTCGCGATTATCCTGGCGAACACGTGGCGGGGAACGGCGTTCTCCATGCTGGTGTACAGGGCCGCCCTCGCGGACGTGCCACAGGACGTCTCGGAAGCTGCCTTGATGGATGGTGCGCAAGGCTGGCAGCGCCTGGCATTCATTACGTTGCCACTGATCAGGAGCAGCATCGCCACGAACCTGATGCTGATTACCCTGCAGACGTTGGCCGTGTTCACTCTTATTTGGGTGATGACGGCCGGCGGCCCGGCCAATGCCAGTACTACCCTGCCGGTGTTGGCCTACCAAGAGGCCTTCAAATTCGGGGATATTGGCTATGGCACGGCCGTTGCTTCGGTATTGATTGTGTTGGGAGTGGTCTTCGGCGCTGTCTACGTCCGGCTGCTCAGGGAGCAGAAGCCGTGATGTCCAGGCCGCGGCTTGCGGCAGATATCGCTCTGGCCGTGATCGGTTTCTGCTTTGTGGCGCCATTGTTGTGGTTGCTGCTGGCCGCCGTCGATCCTCAGGCCGGCTATCAGACCGCGCTGCCGTCAGCGCCGTCGATGGAGAATTTCGGCGCGGTGCTCACACCGGAACTGTTGTACCAGCCCCTGGCCAACAGTTTCCTCCTTTCAGCGGGAACAGCAGCGGTCAACCTGGTGGCAGCCGTCCTTGCCGCATATCCGTTGTCCCGCTACCAGTCCAGGTTCAACAAGCCGTTCATGTACTCGGTGCTGTTCGGGACATCGTTGCCCGTGACGGCCATCATGGTGCCCGTCTATGGTTTGTTCGTCCAGCTCCAGTTGCTCGATTCCATGGTGGCAACCATATTCTTCATGGCTACAACCACCCTGCCGATGGCCATCTGGATGATGAAGAACTTCATGGACTCCGTTCCCTTGGAACTGGAGGAGGCGGCGTGGATGGACGGTGCCTCAAGCATGACGGCCTTGCGCGCGGTGGTGCTGCCTCTCATGAGGCATGGCTTGGGCGTGGTGTTCATCTTCGTCTTCATACAGGCATGGGGAAACTTCTTCGTCCCGTTCATCCTGTTGCTTTCCACGGCAAAGCAACCAGCCGCGGTGTCCATCTTCAGCTTCTTTGGCCAGCACGGTGCCATAGCTTATGGACAGCTCGCGGCGTTTTCCATCCTGTACTCAGTGCCGGTGCTGTTGCTGTACGTGCTGGTATCCCGGAGCGTGGGCAGCTCTTTCGCGTTGTCCGGCTCCGTGAAGGGCTAGTCGATGTCTTCGACTATTTCACCGTAGGGTATCGACTCGTCCAGATGAGCCTGGTGTCCGGTGGGCCCTGTGTTGTAGGTGATCCGGACCCCGTGCCTCTGGTCTGCCGCGGACTGCAGCAGAACTGGACGAACGGCGTCGATGACACGCTGGCTTTGGCCGTTGAGATACTGCTCATAGCGGGCTGGTAGCTGATGCATGGCAAAAGAATAGACCCCAGAAGTCCACATGGGGAGGGCTCCCCATTGCGGGCTTGTTCAGGGAAGGCTTGGATAGAGTGGATTCACGCCAGCGAGGGGACCACAGGTGCTTCAGAACACAGCCGCGACCGGAACCGATGCACCGGACGGGATCGATGCACAAGATTTGGCCCGCGCACAGCAGCTCGTCGGCAGCATTATCCGCAGCTTTGAGACCAAGGTGGTGGGCCAGTCGAGGCTGCAGGAAACGCTGCTGATCGGCCTCCTGACCGGCGGACATGTCCTTTTGGAGAGCGTTCCGGGCCTGGCCAAGACCACAGCGGCGCAAGCCCTTGCGGACTCCGTGAGTGCGGATTTTCGCCGGATCCAATGCACTCCGGACCTGTTGCCCAGTGACATCGCCGGCACCCAGATATTTGATGCGGCCAAAGGCACGTTCGTCACCCAACTGGGACCCGTTCACGCGAACATTGTGCTGCTTGACGAGATCAACCGTTCCAGCGCCAAAACACAGAGCGCCATGCTGGAGGCGATGCAGGAACGGCAAACGTCCATCGGTGGCGAGTCCTATGCTCTGCCCGAGCCTTTCCTCGTGCTGGCAACGCAAAACCCGATTGAGCAGGAGGGAACCTACCGCCTTCCGGAAGCACAGATGGATCGCTTCATGCTCAAGGACGTCCTGGACTATCCGAGCCCGGCGGAGGAAGCCGAAGTCATAAGGCGCATCGATGCCGGGGTGTTCAGCACAGCGCAGAAGCCACCCGCAGCCGCTTCCCTTGACGCCATTGTCCAGGTGCAGGAACTCGTCAGGAGGGTTTACGTTGATCCTGCCATCATCCAGTACATCGTTGGCCTGGCCTATGTGACCCGTCATGCCTCCCAGTACCTGGAGCCCCGATTGGCAAACCTCATCGAGTTCGGTGCAAGTCCGCGGGCAAGCATTGCGTTCAGTCAGGCGGCGAGGGCATTGGCACTCCTTAGCGGGCGCGATCACGTCATTCCCGAGGACGTCAAGAAGCTGGCCCACAGGATCCTGCGCCACAGAATAGTGCTCGGGTTCGACGCCGTGGTTGAAGGGACCCCGGTGGAAACCATCATTGACGCAGTGCTCATGTCAGTGCAGACGCCGTAACGGACACCGAATGCCCAGCCTCCTCCGACGCGTGAAGTCGAAGATGTTCATCTTCGCCCATCGCAGGACCCTCACCATGTTGGATGGCGAATACGGTTCTGTCTTCAAGGGCCGCAGCCTGGACTTCGACGAATTGCGCTCATACGTACCCGGCGACGAAGTCAGGGACATCGATTGGAAAGCCACTGCCCGCCACGGATCACCCCTGGTGAAACGCTATGTGGCCGTCCGCCGTCATTCGGTGCTGTTGCTCGTGGACACGGGACGGAACATGGCAGCCCACGCAGCCTCGGGTGAATCCAAAAAAGACATTGCCGTTGACGCTGCCGGAGTACTGGGCTATCTCGCCTGCAGGCATGGGGACGACGTCGGACTCCTGCACGGCTCGGCCGCCACTTCCCGCTACCTCCCGCCCCAATGCGGTGAAGAGCACCTGGAGCGGTTGCTCCGGGAAGTGGATGCCGGCATCTCCCTGGATGGGCAGGCGAGCGCTATCACTGAGCAACTCGACTACGCGCTGAGGTTCTTGAAGGGCCGACTGCTCATTGCCGTTCTCGCTGATGAGTTTATGCCCGACGCCCGCACCGAAATGCTGCTCCGGCGCCTGAGGGCCCGGCACGAAGTCCTCTGGCTCACTATCCTCGACGCCCGCATGGCCGCGGAACCGGGGCAACCGGCGTCTACGCAAGAGGCCAGCATCGACGTCGGGAACGGCCTGCGGATCCCTGCGGCGGTGGCGCGGAACAGCGTTGTTCGCGCCGCCTATGCCAGCGCAATGCGGAAACGAAGAGAGGAGCGCAGCGTCTTCTTCCGCAGGCTTGGCATTGCTGAGCAGCCGGTTGGCGCCACCGTCGATGTCCTCCCGGCGGTGTTCGCGCTCCTGGAGAAGCACCGCTCGGGTGCGAAGTCCCCCAAGGGCAGCAACCGTGCAGGATAACGCCGGCTTCTATGCACCCCTTCAATATCAGCAGCTGTGGCTATGGCTGGGCTTGGTGCTCCTGCTGCTCGTAGCATGCTGGTACGGATGGATCCTGTGGCCCGACCACAAGGCAACACCAAAAACACCCGTAGGCGGGCACAGGACGCCTCACGATCTGGAAGCGCTGCGGGCCACCTGCCTCTCAGCAATAGATACCCTCGAAAGAGAAGCCGACGCCGGCCGCCTCCCCGGGCGGGACGCCCACCAGCGGCTCAGCCTCCTCGTGCGCGAATTCGCGGGTGCGGCCACAGGCCTTCCGGCCACTTCCATGACACTGGAAGAATTACGTCGCAACGGACTGGATCAGGTCGCCGTGGGTATCGCCCTGATCTATCCCAACGAATTCGCGCCAGTGGCCTTGCAATCCGTTCGGGACTCCGCCAGGACCGCACGCCAGGTGGTACAGGCGTGGAACTGACCTTCTGGTGGATTCTTCCCCTCGCTGCCCTGGCACTGCTGATAGCCGCCCGGCTGTTGATCCGGCGTCGGCGGCAAATGGGCAGGCCAGTGGCACACGGCGAGCGCCTCACGGACCTTCCCGAGTATCAAAGAGCGCTGCGGCGGTACAAGGCCACGTTGGTCCTCGCCATGGCCTTGGGTGCGTTGTTTCTGGCGGCCACAGCCACAGCCGCGGCAAGACCTGCCCAGCGCACCACGGAGCAGCCCGACATCCGGAACCGGGACATCGTCCTCTGCCTGGATGTTTCAGGATCCATGACCAGTACGGACGCTGCCATCGCCAAAGTGTTCCAGGAACTCGCCCGGGAATTCGATGGCGAGCGCATCGGCATGGTCATCTTCGATAGCAGCAGCGTCCAACTGTTCCCGCTGACAGACGACTACGACTACGCCGCCGAACAGCTCACCGCAGCCCGGAAGGCACTGGACAGCGGGGCAGGATCCTTCTTCGATGGGACATGGAACGGTGGAGGATCCTCCCTGATCGGCGATGGCCTGGCATCCTGCGTGCAAAGCTTCCCGGACATTGAACCAGGGCCGGGGTCAGAGCCGGGGGCAGGGTCAGGGTCGACATCCGCGTCCGGCAACGCCAAGCGCTCGCGGTCTGTTGTGCTGGCCACCGACAACTTCCTCTCCGGGGACCCCATCTTCACCCTGCAGCAGGCCGGGGAGCTGGCCCGGAGCAAGAACGTCAAGGTTTATGCCCTGAACCCCTCGGACTTTGACTACCCCGGCGACTTTGACTACGGAGATCAAGCAGATCAGCCAGGCGGCCAACTCAAGGCGGTTGCCGAAGGAACCGGGGGCAGCTACTTCGCTCTGGACAGTCCCGACGCGGTGCCCGGGATAGTGCAGAAAGTGCAGATGACCGAAGCCAGCAGCTACCGGGCCGCGCCCCTGGTTGCCGTGAGCGATAGCCCGGCGCTGCCGCTTGGGGTCGCGCTGCTGGCAGGTGCCGGAATGGTGATCCTGGGATGGAGGCTGGATCAGTGACTCTTCTGCCAATTGTTCCGTGGGCGCTCCTCGCTGCCATGGGGGTCGCCGTCGTCGCCCTCACCCTGTGGGCCATCATTCGCGGGCCGGGACGCGGCAGCACAGTACGCGGCAGCACGGGACCAAAAGGGTCGGTGCGGCCAGCCGCTGTCCGGGGCGCCGCCGTCGCGCTTCTGGTCCTTGCCGCACTGCGACCGGGGTGGCCCGGCACTGAAGCGAGGACCGCCGTCGCGGACGTGGACGTCTTCTTCGTTGTCGATACCAGTACCAGCATGGCAGCGGAGGACTACAATGGCGCAGGAACCCGCTTGTCAGGGGCGACTGGCGACGTGATGGCGATAGCCAGGGAACTAGCGGGAGCCAGGTTTTCCCTCATCACTTTCGACAACAAGGCGACCGTTCGCATGCCGTTGAGCCAGGACGCCACAGCGCTGCAAACCGCCATGACAATACTGCAGCCGCAAAACCCGCGGTACGCCAACGGCAGCAGCATTACGGGCGCGGGAGCGTTGCTCAAGGAAAGGCTCGCAGCCGCCCGGGAGCAGCACCCAGGACGTCCGGCATTGGTCTTCTACGCCGGGGACGGCGAGAACACGGCGGCCGAGGCGCCAGTGACGCTGCCGGTGGATGAGAGCAGCGTCAGTGGGGGAGCCGTGCTGGGTTACGGCACGGGGCAGGGTGGCCGGATGAAGGACCCCTCGGACACTGAAGCCGGGTACCTGCAGGACAAGGGCTCAGGCCAGGACGCGGTGTCCAGGATCGACGAAGGGCAACTGAAAAACATCGCAAGCCAACTCAATGTCCCATATGTCCACCGGACCGGGAACCAACCCACGTCCGACATGCTTGCCAAAGCCCAGCCCGGCGCCCTCACGCCCACCAACGACGATGGACCCGGCCGCGTGGAACTTTACTGGCTCCTGGCGCTCGCTGGATTCCTGCTGGCCCTTCACGAACCTGTTCGTCATCTCATCGCGCTGCGGGAAGTGCGGAGCTTGCCCTCGAGGGCCAAGGAGCCACTGGCATGAAGAATGCTCGACGCCGGAGACGCCGCCTCGCGCTGTGGTCCGCTCCGCCGGTCCTGCTGGCGCTCGCCGTGGCGGCGAAGCTCCTCAGCGTGGGTGCCTTGGGCGGGGACGCCGCACATGCCTTCGAAACGGCCGATCAGGACGGTGCGGCCAGAGCTGCGTCCTGGCTGCACGTGGCGAACCTGGTGGAGCCGCACAAAGCCTTCTTCGCATCCGGCGACGCCCACGTTTTGGCCGGCGACTTCACGGCGGCACGGAAGGACTTCGAGGCGGCGTTGGATGCCGGCGCCGGCCAGGACGAATGCCAAGTGCGGGTCAATCTGGTGTTGAGCGTCGAGAAACTGGGCGATGCTGCGCTGTCGGCAGGCAATCAGCAGGCGGCAGCCACGTTGTTTCGTGAAGCATTGGACGTCATCGGGTCCTCACCTGCCCAGTGTGCGCAGGAAGGTCCCGGAAACTCGTCCGGAGAGGGGAAGGCGCTGGACACAGCGGTCGATCGTCTCAAAGCCAAGATAGGTGCGGACTCGGACGGAAGGGCCAGGGGGAAGCCAGCCAAGGACACGCCGCCTGACCAACAGCAGGAGCAACTGCAGAGGCTGGGACAGGGCGCGCAACAGGCCCAACGGGAGCGGGCAGAAGGGCAGCAACGCGAGGAGTACCTGCGGGGCCCCGGGAATGAGTCCGGCGTAGACAAGCCCTGGTGAGCCATTCAGCGAACAAAGTTCACAAATCCCTCTTCATGGATCGTAAAACTGCGTCTTAATTCGGTGGCAAAGTTGAACCGCTCGCTGCCCACGACCTAGAGTCGTAAACAAGTTACCGTGGTAACGTGTCAGCGATCCTCCGTTGGATCCGCCCCGCAAGGGCGGTGAGGAGGGTGTGAGTGCCCCCATGTGGGCCTGACATTTGCACACGGAAAGCTTCATTCCAGGCGTACCGGTCGCGGCTGCGTCCTGCTGGAGTTTCTTCGTGTATCCCAAACTAAATTCATCGACCATGCAATCAATGGTTCCCTTGGATCCATTGGGTGACGTTCGATGACGAACAGCCAAGGACGCAAATGTCGCCGCCAAGCCTTATTGACGTACATCCCAACCTCACCGGAACGGCACCAGTAGCACTTTCCTACGAGCTATTTCCCCCTCGCTCCCCGTCGGCCGCAGAAACCCTGTGGACCACCATCCGTGAACTCGAAGCCACCGAGCCGGATTACGTCTCGGTGACGTACGGTGCCAGCGGATCCAACCGGGATACTGCCGTTGACCTCATCAACAGCCTCCTGCTCGAAACCACGCTCCGGCCCTTGGCCCATCTGACGTGTGTGGGCAACACGCCGGTTGAATTGGCGGAGATCATTGGTGAACTACTGGACCGCGGCGTCCGTGGCATCCTCGCACTGCGCGGGGATCTGCCCAAGGACGGAAGCCAGGCTGCCAGCGGCTCACTCCCGTATGCCCAGGATCTGATCGAACTGATCCGCCGCGTGGAGCAGCGTCGTTCAGCACTTCTTTGTGCCGGCAAGATCGCTGTCGGAGTGGCCGCGTACCCCCTCAAGCATCCTGAATCGCCAAGTGTGGGGCACGACGTCGAAGTTCTCCTGGCCAAGCAGCGTTCCGGCGCAGACTTCGCGATCACGCAGGTCTTCTTCCACGCGAACGAATACTCGGACCTGGTTGCGCGTGCACGCCGGGCCGGGGTCACCATCCCGATCATCCCCGGTGTCATGCCGCTCACCAGCATCCGGCGCCTGAAGCGCCTCGGCGAACTGGCCGGCGTCGACCCTTCCGTGGAACTCATTGAGCGCCTCGCTGCCATGGACACTGAAGCAGAGCGTCGGCGAATCGGCGTCGCTGCCACCGTGGATCTTGCCAATGCAGCACTGGATGCCGGTGCACCGGGCATTCACTTGTACACCTTCAATGAGCACGCGGACGCCCTTGACGTGCTGGACAAGCTGGCGCTGCCGCGGCCATCCCGGCCGGTTGGCCGCGTAAGCACCATGGCACTCCGCCAGGAATACGCAAGCTAAAAACACCTGGCCGCTCCTCCTGGCCACCGCCGTCAAGCACGTTCCGTCCCGCCAGCTCTGGGTCAACCCGGACTGCGTAAGTAAGTCCCCACAAGCGACGGCGGCCGGTCACCGAAAGGTAACCGGCCGCCGTCGGGCGTTTTAAGCTTCAGCCTTCACGACTCCCAAAGGATTTCGTCATCCACCACGCCATCTTCATCGGCGGCCACTACCAGCAGCTCATCCGTGAAGTGCGAGCCGAGGGTGAAGTCCAGGACAAAATAGCGCTCGGGCTGGCCAGGGTAGATGGCCACATGACCCAGTTTGAGGGCTTTGAGGAAGACGTCGTTGGTGAGCTGGGACTTGTCCCTTACCCCGAAAACCGATTCGAGCTGCTCTTCCTTGAGCTGGGAACTGTGGAAATGCAGGAACTGCTGAGGATTGGTGCCGTCCTGGTCCAGCTCATCGGCGATCATCTCCCGGACCTGGTCAACCAGCTCCGGCAGGAAGCGCAAGCGGTAGTCCACCTTGTGCATGGCGGCCTCGTCGAAATGGTCATGCGCCGTGACGTTCAGGTCCAGCTCAAGCTGATTGCCGCCGAGCTCGTGTTTGGTCACGAAGCAATGTTCACGCCCGTGATTGAGCTCGATCTCCCCAAAATGTGTGCTCGCTACCTTGCCCATGTGATCAATCTAACCCCAACATCGGGCCGGTTCCAGCAATTGGGGAGAATTCACCTCCGACGCTGCGAACCCTTGACAGGCGCTGATTTCAGGGGATGCAAACCGCTCTTTTCGGAGGTGCCACGGAGGGTGTCGGCCAGGAGCTGCGTAAACAGTTGCACTTGAGCTGTTCGCTTTTCATTGATGAGCAGCGCGAACACGTTTCGCGCCAGCCGGATGTCCGGAACGTCAAGGACCACGACGCCGGGTGGCCGGTTGCGCAGCGCCAGTTCCGGTACCAGCGAAGCACCCAGGCCGGCCGCGGTCATCTCCAGGCTGGCATGGAAATCGTCACTGTAAGCCACGACGCGGGGATGCAGGTTGCAGCTGGCAAACAAACGTTCGATCACCAGGGCGTCGCTGGTGCCCGGGTGATGGACGATCCATGGCATGTCCGAGAGGTGTGCGGCCTCAATCTCGGCATCCTCGCGGATTTTCCATGAAGCGGGCAGCACCACCCGGAAGTCGTCGTCGCCGATCCATTGGCGCTCCAGGGAATGTGGCCAGGCCAATCCTGACTGTCCCACCTGGTACACGAGGGCGACGTCCAATTCTCCGCCGCTGCGCAGTCCCTGGATGGTCTGTGCCGGCTCAGCGACTGATACGCGCAGCTCTATCCCCAGCCCGTTCCACCGCTCATTCCGCAGGATGTCCGGCAGCACATACGTGGCAAGGCTGGGGAAGATGCCCAGCCGCAATTCCTGGGCCGGCGCATCGCTGGTCCTTGATGCGGCGGCCATGAGCGCTTCGACGTCAGTGAGCACCTTGGATGCGTGCCGGGTCATGGTGACGGCGGCCTCAGTGGGAATCACGCTCCTCGCGGAACGCTGGAACAGTTCGACGCCGGTATCCCGTTCCAGCGCGGCCATCTGTTGGGAAACGGCGGAGGCTGTATAGCCAAGCTGCGCGGCTGCGGCCGCGAAGGAACCCAGCCGGGTGACCTCCAGCAGGGTCCGGAGATGGAGAAGGTTGACCATCAGCTGTCCTTTTGCTCGTTTCTTCTTGCCAACACAGGGGAGTGGGCTCCCTTGAAGCATCAGGGACACCGTACTCTGCGTTTGACCATCAGCAAATCTGGCTGTTCGAGCTGTGTTCGCCACGCCACATTTTCAAAGTGTCACGACACGCCGGAACCCGGCGACACGCTGGAGATTAAATGTGGCTAAGTAGTCCACAGGGTGTGGATTTCATCTCTCACTTTGGCGGAATCACGGACATTTTGAGGCACCTGCCCTGTGGACGAGCGGTGGATTGAATGACATACTTGTAATACATCATCTTGGGGTCCCGGCGAGGCGCTTGCACTACATGTAGTATCGGTTTACGGATTGAGCGGGAAACCAGCACAAGACTAAATAAGCGTGTTGGCTGCCACAGCAGCCTGCGGGCCGGTATCGGATTCAGTATTCAGTTCCGGTTGAGCCCGCCAGATACGAAGAGCGACAGACTTCAACTAAGGGGACAGGGATCATGACCGTTACGGTTTACACGAAGCCGGCCTGTGTTCAGTGCAACGCAACCTACCGGGCACTCGACAAGAAGGGCATTGCCTACCAGAGTGTCGACATCTCCCAGGATGCCGAGGCGCTCGAACGCCTCAAGGCGCTGGGTTACATGCAGGCTCCCGTCGTCGTGACCGAGCAGGACCATTGGTCTGGATTCCGCCCGGACAAGATCGAGGAACTGGCCCAGGCCGTTTCCTCCGTGGCCTAAGTTTCCTTTCGGACTTCGCCACCACAGCAAGCAAGAATTCCTATGTAGTCGAGGTGACTCCCATGGCACCGCTGGCAACGGCATCCGTGCGCAGTGACACGGACACTGTGACCACGAGGAGTCACCTCATCTACTTTTCCTCGACATCTGAGAACACCAAGCGCTTTGTCCAGAAATTGGGCAGGGATGCAGCGCGCATCCCGCTTTATGCGCACGATGCCCCGCTTCAAGCACTTGAACCCTTTGTCCTTGTCCTGCCGACTTACGGCGGGACAAACGGCGAAGGGTCAGTGCCCAAGCAGGTCATCAGGTTTCTCAACAACCCACGGAACAGAGAACTGATCCGTGGTGTTATCGGTGCAGGAAACACCAACTTCGCGGACAACTATTGCGCAGCGGGAGACATCATCGCCGCCAAGTGCAACGTGCCGCATCTCTACAGGTTTGAACTCATGGGGACGCCGGAAGACGTCGATCGGGTCAATCAAGGATTGGAAAAGTTTTGGACACTACTGTCGCAGAAACAGAAGTAACCGGGGGCGCTGTGGAAACGGCCAAGAAGCCACTGCCGGAGGCCTATAAGGGCCTGGGCTATCACGAGCTCAACGCCATGCTGAACCTGTATGGCCCCAACGGCGAGATCCAGTTTGAAGCCGATCGTGAAGCCGCGCACCAGTACTTCCTGCAGCACGTGAACAACAACACCGTGTTCTTCCATGACCTGGAAGAGAAGCTCGACTACCTGGTGAAGAACCAGTACTACGAGCGCGAAACACTGGACCAGTACACGATGAACTTCATCCGTGAACTCTTCAACCGTGCCTACAAGAAGAAGTTCCGTTTCGAGACCTTCCTTGGCGCCTTCAAGTTCTACACGTCCTACACGCTGAAGACGTTTGACGGCAAGCGCTTCCTTGAGCGCTACGAAGACCGCGTCTGCATGGTTGCCCTGCACCTTGCCCGCGGCAACGAAGAACTTGCCAGCCGCCTTGTTGACGAAATCATCGATGGCCGTTTCCAGCCGGCTACCCCCACCTTCCTGAATGCAGGCAAGGCCCAGCGCGGCGAGCTTGTCTCCTGCTTCCTGCTCCGTATCGAAGACAACATGGAGTCGATTGCCCGCGCCATCAACTCCGCGCTGCAGCTCTCCAAGCGCGGTGGCGGTGTGGCACTTTCGCTCACCAACATCCGTGAGCACGGCGCCCCGATCAAGCAGATCGAAAACCAGTCCTCCGGCGTCATCCCCGTGATGAAGCTCCTCGAAGACAGCTTCTCCTACGCCAACCAGCTTGGTGCCCGCCAGGGTGCAGGTGCCGTGTACCTGCACGCACACCACCCGGACATCTACCGCTTCCTGGACACCAAGCGCGAGAACGCCGACGAAAAGATCCGCATCAAGACGCTCTCCCTTGGCGTCGTGATCCCGGACATCACGTTCGAGCTCGCCAAGAAGAACGAGGACATGTACCTCTTCTCCCCGTACGACGTCGAGCGCGTCTACGGAGTCCCCTTCTCCGACATTTCCGTCACGGAGAAGTACTACGAGATGGTTGACGATTCCCGGATCAAGAAGACCAAGATCAGTGCTCGTGAGTTCTTCCAGACCCTCGCGGAGATCCAGTTCGAGTCCGGCTACCCGTACATCATGTTCGAGGACACGGTGAACCGGGCCAACCCCATCGACGGCAAGATCACCATGAGCAACCTGTGCTCGGAGATCCTGCAGGTTTCATCGCCGTCCATCTACGCCGAAGACCTGAGCTACCAGACCGTGGGCAAGGACATCTCCTGCAACCTCGGTTCCATGAACATCGCCAAGACCATGGATTCGCCGGACTTCGGCCTCTCGATCGAGACGTCCATCCGCGCCCTCAGCGCAGTGTCCGACATGTCCTACATCAACTCGGTGCCGTCGATTGCCCAGGGTAACGCCCAGAGCCACGCGATTGGCCTTGGCCAGATGAACCTCCACGGCTACCTCGCTCGCGAGCACGTCCACTACGGTTCCGAAGAGGGCCTGGACTTCACCAACATCTACTTCTACACGGTGCTCTTCCACGCCCTCCGCGCATCAAACAAGCTGGCCATCGAGACCGGCCAGAAGTTCGGTGGCTTCGAGAAGTCGACGTACGCTTCCGGCGAGTTCTTCGACAAGTACACGGAGCAGGAATGGGTTCCGGCAACGGAGCGCGTCCGCGAGCTCTTCGCAGGCCACCACATTCCCACCCAGGATGACTGGCGTGAGCTGAAGGCTTCCGTTATGGAGCACGGCATCTACAACCAGAACCTCCAGGCCGTGCCGCCCACCGGTTCCATCAGCTACATCAACAACTCCACCTCCTCGATCCACCCGGTGGCCGCCAAGATCGAAATCCGCAAGGAAGGCAAGATCGGCCGCGTCTACTACCCGGCTCCGTACCTGACCAACGACAACCTGGAGTACTACCAGGATGCCTACGAAATCGGCTACGAAAAGATTATCGACACCTACGCAGCTGCCACCCAGCACGTGGACCAGGGCCTGTCCCTGACGCTGTTCTTCAAGGACACCGCCACCACGCGTGACATCAACAAGGCGCAGATCTACGCATGGCGCAAGGGCATCAAGACCCTCTACTACATCCGTCTCCGCCAGATGGCCCTCGAAGGGACTGAGGTGGAGGGCTGCGTAAGTTGCGCGCTCTAATCGGCAGTCGCCGCACTCAAAACTAAAGATTACGACGGCGGGTTTGCACCCGCCGTCGTACGCTTACCTTAAAGAACCCAACGCTAAAGGGGATGAAATGACCGAAAAGGTCAAGCTGCTTAGCCACGTCGAAGCAATCAACTGGAACAAGATCCAGGACGACAAGGACGTGGAAGTCTGGAACCGACTGGTCAACAACTTCTGGCTGCCGGAGAAAGTGCCGCTGTCCAACGACGTCCAGTCGTGGCACACGCTGACGCCGGAAGAGCAGCAGCTCACCATGCGCGTTTTCACCGGTCTCACCCTTCTGGACACCATCCAGGGAACCGTGGGTGCCGTGTCGTTGATCCCGGATGCCCTGACGCCGCACGAAGAGGCCGTGTACACCAACATCGCCTTTATGGAGTCGGTGCACGCGAAGTCCTACTCGTCCATCTTCTCCACGCTGTGCTCCACCAAGGAGATTGACGACGCCTTCCGCTGGTCGGTCGAAAACGAGAACCTTCAGAAGAAGGCGCAGATCGTCATGGACTACTACCAGGGCGACGATCCCCTGAAGCGCAAGGTGGCCTCCACACTGCTGGAGAGCTTCCTGTTCTACTCGGGCTTCTACCTGCCCATGTACTGGTCCTCGCGTGCCAAGCTCACGAACACGGCCGACCTCATTCGCCTCATCATCCGTGACGAAGCCGTGCACGGTTACTACATCGGCTACAAGTTCCAGAAGGGCCTGGAAAAAGTTTCCGAAGCCCGCAAGCAGGAAATCAAGGACTACACGTTCGAGCTTCTCTTCGAGCTGTACGAAAACGAAGTCCAGTACACGCACGACCTCTACGATGGTGTCGGCCTGGCCGAGGACGTCAAGAAGTTCCTGCACTACAACGCCAACAAGGCCCTAATGAACCTCGGCTACGAGGCAATGTTCCCGGCTTCCGTTACGGACGTGAACCCGGCCATCCTTTCGGCGCTGTCCCCGAATGCGGACGAGAACCACGACTTCTTCTCCGGCTCGGGCTCCTCCTACGTGATTGGCAAGGCTGTCAACACTGAGGATGAGGACTGGGAGTTCTAAACGGATTCAGTTCTTGGCATCTTCAAAGCCCCTTACGCTGTGCTGGCGTGAGGGGCTTTGTCGTAGTTCCAGTACGACCCAGCCAATTGACCCGAATTCCCTCAATCGACTCGGGTTCGTTCATAACCTGGCAATGGAGGCGCGGCGGAGCGGTAGCTGTGCCCAGTGGGCGTGGTCACTTTTAGCGTGTGTCTCCGTGCAGGTTCTGGTCTGACGCGCCAGCCGGGGTTTTCCTTCGTGTGGTTGCATTGTTCGCAGAGCCCGGCCCCGTTGTCCACGTTGGTTGGTCCGTCCTCGTGCCAGGGGACGATGTGGTCGATATGCCGGATTGGCGCGTCGCAATACGGGGTGCGACAGCTGTGGTCGCGGGTTTCGATGAACCGTCTCATGCCCATGGGGAAGAAACGTGCCCTCGAGTCAGTGGCAAGGAGTTCGCCCGTGCTTGGTGCCGTGAAGAGTCGTCGCAGCCAAATGCTGAAGTCTTGGTCTGTCTTGCTCTCACCGCTGGTCAGGAGCTCCCTGGCACACTCAGCTGGAACGATGCCGTAGCCAGTAAGTCTTGCCGGTTCGCTGTCGCCTTGCAGCAACGTGCGGTCGGTCATAACGAGTTGAAGGTCGATCCCAGAGAACCCTGCAGGCGAACCCGTGATGCGTTCGACGAGCGTGTCCGCCATGACCTGTCCCCGGGACCGGCCATCCCCGTCGGAACGGGCGGAGTCTGCGTGCCGGGTGAGGGCCGCGTATGCAGCCACGCCTTGGGCGACTGGAAGTAGAGCCGTGAGGATCGTCATCGTGTCCGGTGCCGGGCGAAGGCTCACATGCCGTTCAGACGCCGCGTGGGCGGCCCTTTGCGTCACCGAGCGAGGATCACGCCGATAGGCCGCTGCTTTTGCGGCGGCGATGATGGCCTTGTCGCCAGCACCATCGAACGTGCCCGAGTCGGGGGCGAGTTCCTCGTCCACCGCGCAGCGATCTTCAGCACTGAGGCAGGCCGTTTCCTTCACAAGGAGTGTGGCCCGCCACTCATTGAGTCTTCCCGACTCCAAGGCGGCCATGGTCCGTGGCATCTCTGACACCAGCGCCTTGGCCATGCCCAGAAGCCGGGACCCCTTCTTCGGAGACTCCCGCCGGGCAAGGGCAACCTGGGCTGATACACCTTGGCCTCGTTCAGAAGCGGGAACCCCCGCTACTGCCTGTTCTTGACGCTGGGCAAGGTCAAAGGCCACGGCTATCTTCGCTTGCAAACTTGAAATCGCAGACTTCATGTCCTCAAGAGCACGGAGCTGATTAATCAGGTCACCGCTGACGCTGCCTGCTTGAGCACGTGCAGGCAGCGAGGCCACCGCTTGGGTGGCTTGTATCTGCTGACTCCGGCTCATATTTTTACTATGTCAGTAGCCACTGACATTTTTAGCGTCGGGAACTTTGGCAGCAGATCGAAACCGTACCTGAACCCTTCCAATGTTGCCCGCGTCTTTCCAGCAGAGGAAGATACTGCCCAACTTCGGGAGGACGTCATGGTTCAGCTTGAGAAGTTTGAAAAGTACTTGATCGAAGAGTTCTACGACGATTACCGCTCGGGCGACATGTCCCACGGGACTTTCACCAGGCGCGTGGCGTTCATCATGGGAAGTATGACCGCGGCTGCGGCGGCTATGACCTTGGTGGGCTGTACACCGGACGAGGTGCCAAAGACCGGGGACCCGATGCCCAAAGCTACGGCTTCAGCAGGTTCGGGAAACACTACAGCGGTTCCCAACGCCAAGAGTCCGCTGACGGTGCCGGAAGGGGCCGGGGGCTTGCAAACAGAAACGGTGAAGTTCGATTCCAGCGGCACCGACGTCAGCGCCTATCTGGCCCGGCCCGAGGGCAGCAAGCCGGGTCCAGCCGTCCTGGTCTGTCACGAAAACCGCGGCCTCACGCCCCACATCCAGGATGTCGCCCGGCGCTTCGCCAAAGAAGGCTACGCAGCTTTGGCGCTGGACCTCCTCAGCAGGGAGGGTGGCACTGCATCGATGGATCCGGATGCTGTCCCGGGTGCCCTCACCAAGGCAGGAGCCCAGCGGCACGTGGGGGACTTCCAGGCAGCATTTGAATATCTGAACGGCCAGGACTTCGTGGAAAAGGGCCGCGTTGCCATGATCGGCTTCTGTTTTGGCGGCGGCATCACCTGGCAAGCGGCCACCGAGATCCCGGGGCTGAAGGCCACCTCCGCGTTCTACGGTCCCGCCCCGGACCTGGCGAAAGTCCCCATCATCAAGCCCGCCGTTTTTGGTGTCTACGCTGAAAAAGACGCGCGGATCACCGGTTCCATGCCGCAGTTGAAGGCGGCCTTGGATGCGGCACAGGTCAAGCACCAACTCAAGGTGTACCCAGGGGTGGACCACGCATTCCATAACGACACAAGCGACCGCTACAACGAGGCCCAGGCTACGGCGGCCTGGAACGACACGTTGGCCTGGTTCAGGGATAACGTCTGAGCCTAATCCGGCAGGATACGGGCCTGGCTTGCCAGCTCGGCTTCCAACGTTTCGATACTGGGCAGGCTGGCGACAAATTCGTCGGGCAGTGACTCGGCAAGGGACGTCCGCCACTCCGCGATTCCCACCGGAGCGTTGAATCCACGCAGGGCGTACTCGGCCACCACGCTGTTCTTCTCCTTGCACAGCAGCAGGCCGATGGTTGGTTTGTCGTCGGGGTGGGCCATGAGGTCGTCAACGGCTGCCATGTACATGCCCAACTGACCCAGGAACCCGGGTTCGAATTTCACGGCCTTTAGCTCGATGACCATGTAGCAGCGCAATTTCAAATGGTAGAAGAGCAGGTCCGCAAAGAATTCGTCGCCGGCGATCTCCAATCGCACCTGTTCACCAACAAATGCGAAGCCCTGACCCAGCTCCAACAGAAATTTCTCCACGTGTTGCACCAGTTGCAGCTCCAGTTCCCGTTCGCTCCGGCGGTCAGTCATGGCCAGGAAATCAAAGACGTAAGGATCTTTGGTGGCCTGCTGGGCGAGGTCTGAATCGGCAGCAATCATGGTGGTCTTGAAATTGGTGATGGCTTGCCCTGAACGCTCGTGCAAGCGGGTCTCGATCTGATGCGTCAGGACGTTGCGCGACCAACCATGCTGGGCGGCTGCCGCTGCGTACCAGAGGCGGGTGGCGGCGTCGTCGAGCTTTTCCAAAAGCGCGATCTGGTGGTACCACGGCAATGTTGCAAGCGGCGCTTGCAACATTGGAAACTCGGGCCAAGCCTGGGCAAAGCTCTTCATATACCGCAGGTTCCTGGGGGAGAAGCCCTTCGCTTCGGGGAAGCGCGTTCGGATGTCAGCGGACAATCGGGTGACCACTTTGGCGCCCCAACCCTCCTGCGACTCGCGCTCGGCAAGTTGCCTGCCGATGCTCCAGTACGAATTGAGCAGTTCGCTGTTCGCGGCCGCCAGTGCGCGCGTGCGGCCCGTCCGGACCTCTTGCGCGACAGTGTTGAGCAGCGCGGGATACCAATCGGGCATCGACGTCGCGGCGGGGACTCCCGGGAACGACGCTGTGGCCTCGGAAGCGAGCTCTTGCGAAGGCATAATCTCTCCTGTCGATTGCTGTTGCCCCCACGCTAGAAGGAGGCACTGACAGAATGGACGCGTGAGTGAAGCTGGTGAATTTGTGGACTTCACGCTGCAGCGTGAATCGTCGTGGGAGAAGGCCATGGAAGCCCGGGAGCGTCTGGGCGGAATGAAGGTCTACGGGGCATCGGTTGGTGCAGTGCGAGGAACGGTCCGGGACGTCCTGAAGCGGCACAAGAATCTGGGCCATGACGACATCACGGCCCTGAGTTCGGAACTGTGGGAGGAGCCAGTCTTTGAACGCAGGCTCGCTGCGGTTGTCCTGTTGCAAACCAAAGTGGGGCTCCTGGTCAATACGGACCTGACCCGCATAGAGGGCTTCATGAGGCAGGCGGGCACGGAGGAACTGGCTGATCCTTTGGCGGTGGATGTGGTCAAGCCCCTGCTCGCCAGGCTCGAAGGACAGGCAAAGGAACGCGCTGAACGAGTTTTGGAACGCTGGTCGCGTGACACGGACCCGTGGCTGCGGCGTGCCGCGCAACTCGCCAAGGACAACGCGACCCCTTGATAAGGCCCGGCCACCGGCCTACCGTTTTCATCAACACATGCCAGGCGCCAATTCCGTGAATTGAGAGGCAGGTTGTTCGATGAAATCGCTGTGGTTGGACAGGGAATCCAGCTTCACGTCCGATGCAATCCCCGATGAAAAGCACTTCGACACAATAGTGGCGGGCGCAGGGCTCACAGGAATGGTGACGGCTCTGCTGTTGTCCAGATCGGGCCAGCGTGTGGCAGTTTTGGAAGCGCGCACCCTCGGCGCCGTGACCACCGGCAACACCACCGGCAAACTAAGCCTCCTGCAGGGAGGGGCACTCTCGGCCCTGCGTGGCCAGTACTCACTGAAAGTAGTGCAAGCCTACGTGGAAGCGAACCGCACTGGTCAGGCATGGCTGATGCGGTACATGGAAGAGCAGGGCATCGCGTTTCAGCGCCGGACGGCAGTCACCTTCGCAACCACCGACGACGGCGGCCAGCGCCTGCGCAAGGAGGCGGCCGTTTCCCGCGACGCTGGTTTGGACGTGCACTTCAGCCGCGACCCCGGGCTGCCCTTCCCGGTGGTTGAGGCACTGGAACTCGATGACCAGGCGCAGATCCACCCCATGGAAGTCCTGGAGGTCCTGGCAAGGGATATCCGGGAGCACGGCGGAATAATTGTTGAGGGTGTCCAGGTGCAGAATGTGGGTTCTGACCTTCCCGTGGAAGTATCCACGCGAAAAGGGGCCTTCACCGCAGACACCGTCGTCATTGCTACTGGCACGCCGATCCTGGACCGCGGACTCTATTTCGCCAAGCTCGAACCCAACCGGTCATACGCTGCCGCTCTTCGGCTTCCAGGTGAAACCCCGCCACCGAGCGGAATGTACCTGAGTATGGATCCACCCACCCGTTCCCAACGCACTCACCCCACGCCGGAAGGCGAGTTGCTGTTGGTAGGTGGCTACGGGCATACCGGCGGCCGGGCGGTCTCGCCCAAGGCGCACCTGGATGACCTTCTCGCCTGGGCCAACCAGCATTATCCGGGCGCGAAGGTCACCCATACGTGGTCTGCCCAGGACTACCGGCCAACCAACCTCGTTCCCTTCTTCGGCAAGATGCCCCGGGGCCACGGCCGGATCTTCTTCGGAACCGGCTACAACAAGTGGGGCATGAGCAACGGAGTAGCTGCCGCGTTGTCCATTACTTCGGACATTCTGGGCGGCCAGTCTGATTGGGCCACGGTCATACACCACCGCGTTACGTCGCCCCAGGGCGCGTTGGAAGCCGTTCGCCTCAATGCCAGCGTCGCCAAACGGTTGGTCGAGGACAAAGCCAAAGTCAGGAGCAATCCGGAAATCACGGACCAGACCCGACCCCCGGAGGGGAGTGGCGTCGTCGGGCTTTACAAGGGTGAACCGGCAGCTGTGTCCACCGTTGATGGCAACGTCTGTATGGTGTCGGCGAGCTGCGCCCACTTGGGAGGCCTGCTGAGCTGGAACGACGCCGAGAAATCCTGGGATTGTCCCTTGCACGGCTCAAGGTTCGCTCCCGACGGCAAGTACCTGGAAGGCCCTGCGACGCATAACCTGCAGAAGTCGCCACTAAAGAAGAAGGACTAGTTAAGCCAGCCGTTCGACGCGCCGCCGGGCCTGGTCCGCGGCGCGTCGTTGCTGTGCCGCGGCCCGGACGGCCAGCTTTTTGTGCGACTCAGCGGCTTCGGCGTCCCGGGTGATGCCGATCAGCTCGGCTTCGAGGGAAGCCAAACGCTTTTTGGCGTCGGCGATCTGCGCCTCGACCTCCGAGCGCCGGTCCGCGAATTCATTGACAGCGTCCCAAGCCTTCGAAGCAGCGTTTTCGGCTTCCAAGGCTTCCTGTTCGGCTGCCTCAAACTCGGTGCGGGCTTCTTCCAACGCGGCCTGGCGCTTTTGGGCCCGGCGTTCGGCCAGGGATGTTGCGGCTTCCTCGGGTGCTTTCTCTTTCGGCTGCGGCTCTTGATGCTTCTTGCCCTGTCGTGCCGGCTTGGTTCCGGCTGGCAGCTTCACTTTTGGCGCTTCGCCCACACCCGCGATTTCGTCGGGATTTGTTGCAGCGACGGCATCTGTCAGGTCCACGGACTCGAAACCGCTGCCGCTTAGCCCGCGCACCAGCCGGCCGGTCGCCACCGCGGCTGCGGCGCCGGCGTCGGCCATTGCGGCCCGAAGCGTTTGCTCCACGTCGGCAGCGCCGGCCGCGCTGAGCGGTGCTCCCAGCCGGCTCGCCAGCTCCTTTGCCGCCTGCACGGCCAAGCTCAGTTGACCCTGTCGCTGCTGGCCGAGTTCACGGAAGGCTTCAGCATCTCCCTCCTCTTGCGCTGCACGGAGGGAAGCGCCAAAACGCACGACGCCGTCAATCACCTCGGGTTGGTGGATGGCAAGCATGTTGATGCCCCAGGCGCCGGCGGTGGGCTTTGGCAAGCTCCCGATCTCCTTGGCGAGGTCCTTCCCACCTGCTTCCTTTGCCTGCCGTGCCAATGCTGTCCGCTCCGCAGTGAATTCACGCGGAAGCACGGCGTACAACTGTTGGGCGGCATCGCGAAGATCCATGACTTCATCCTAGGTGCGCTTGTGCCGACCCTGGCCCGTGGCGCCGGGCACTTGCCCGCGGGACCTGGTCATGGAGCCTGCGGCGCTTAGGGTAGCCTAAGTCACGTGCACCAGATCATGAGCTTGCCCTTTGGCGTCGCGCTTGCGGCGCTCTTCGCGATTGTCATGATCCGCGTCAATGTCACGTACTGGCTGGGTCGAGGGGCAGTTGCCGGCTTCGCACACACCCGCTTCGGGGCGTCGCTTCAACAGCCGTCGCTCCAACAGTCCAAGGCAGCCCGGGCCCAAGCCTTCATACAGCGTTGGGGTCCGTACGCCGTCGTGCTGTCCTTCCTGACCATCGGCCTGCAGACCGCCGTTAATCTGGCAGCCGGCGCAGCGCGGATGCCGTTGCGCCGCTATCTCCCCGCTGCTATCGGGGGTTCCATCATCTGGGCGTTGCTGTACGCAACCATCGGACTGGCCGCCCTTGAGGCGTGGCTTGCGGTAGCTGCGACGTCGCCGGCTGGTGCCGGGCTCTCGGTGCTGGCTGTGCTCGCCGTGATCGTGTGGGTGGTGGTTGCCCGGCGGCGTCGGTCGGCTGCCAAATCAGCGGATACAGTGGTCTGAGTTCTACTGCTGGATTGGCGAAAGGCTCGCGTTGACAACCTCATTACCGGAACTGGCGGAGGGCAACTTCTACTACGAATCGTTGGGTGGGGGCCGGTACCGCTCCACGATTCATGCCCAGGGTGCCTGGAATCCGCACGAACAACACATGGCCCCGGCCTCCGGCATCATGGCTGACGCCCTCCTGAGGCATGAGCCCCGGGACGACGTCCGTATGGCGCGGATCAGCTACGAGATTCTCGGGCTGATCCCCGGCGGCGAGTTCCAGGTAACCACCTCAACCTTGCGGCCGGGACGAACGATTGAACTCATCCAAGCTGAGCTTTCCGCCGGCGGGCGTGTCGCCATCCGTGCCGCGGCGTGGCGCATGATCACCAGCGATACCAGCGCCGTGGCGGCGTTCGAAGACGAGGCCATGCCCGCCCCGGACGAATGCAAGTTGTGGGATGGTGCCAGCGTATGGCCCGGCGGCTACATCCGGTCCTTGGAAATGCGTATCGCCGAAGGCCATCGGCCAGGTTCGGGCAAGGTGTGGATCCGGACCATGCACCCTTTGACTGACAAGGAAGACAGCAGCGATCTTGCCCGGCTCATGGGCTTGGTCGACACCGCCAATGGCATCGCCGCACGGGTCCCCCCAGGGGAGAACAGCTACATCTTCCCCAACGTGGACCTCCAGATCCACATGTATCGTGCGCCCTCGGGAGAGTGGCTCGGTCTGGACAACAAAGTCTCCTTCGGGGCAGATGGCATCGGCCTGACGTCCAGCGTGCTCCATGACACCGACGGACCTTTCGGCAGGGCCGAGCAGATCCTGACGCTGAGGAAAAGCTGATGAGCGAAGCACGGAACAAAGCCGACGGCGGCCTCACGGAGCGCTCCGAGCTGACCGTCTACCGCCAAGAGGAATCCCTTGGTGCTGCCGGGGATCTTGATTTTGCGTTGGAGCTGCTGAAGCGGGCCCGCAGCGGGCAACTGGGTCCCTCCCTTCGCTTGTACCGCCCGCAGCCTACCGTTGCCTTTGGCCAGCGCGATGCGAACCTGCCCGGCTTCAGCGCCGCCGAGGATGCGTGCCGGGAGCTCGGCTTCGAGCCCCTCGTGCGGAAAGCCGGTGGACGTGCGGCGGCTTATCACCAAGGCACCCTGGTGATTGATCACATTGAGCCGCACCCTGACGCGATCGTCCGTGCGAAAGCCCGCTTCGCGGAGTTCGGTGAGTTGCTGGCAGGTGCCCTTCGCAGCGTCGGCGTCCAGGCCGCCGTCGGGGAGATCCCGGGGGAGTACTGCCCCGGAGAGTTCAGCGTTCACGGGGAGGATGCGGAGTTTCCCGCGCATCGGATCAAGCTGATAGGGACTGCGCAGCGGGTGGTTTCCGGCGGTTGGTTGTTCAGCTCCGTGATTGTGGTGGAGAACTCCGGTCCGATCCGGGACGTACTGACGGCGAGCTACACTGCACTTGGCCTCGATTGGGATCCGGCCACCGCCGGTGCTGCAAATGACCTGCTGCCCCACTTGGACGTCAAAACGGTGGAGGACGCCGTGGTTGACGCTTACCGCAGCTACGCACACGTGGTGGAGGGCGACTTCAGGAGTCTCTTGGCGTAGGTGGCTTTCACCGCCATTGAGCACGCTTGGGGCCGGGTTTACGCTGAGGGAATCAGGAACCCAACCACACGAAACCTGGTGGAATGATGGGCCGCAAGAAGCACCCAGTTCAGGATACCGACGTCGACTTGAGCGTCAGCGAACCCAAGAGGTCGGCCGCCGGCTTGCCCAGCCTCAGCGAAACCCTTCCCCACGCGATGGCCTATATGGGCCCTTCCCGCGCATGGAAGACACTTACAGCAGTCAACCAAAAAGACGGTTTCGACTGCATGAGCTGTGCTTGGCCTGATCCGCCGGAACGCAAGGCTGCCGAATTCTGTGAAAACGGCGCCAAGGCTATCGGGTGGGAGGCGGAGCCGCTGAGGATCCCCACGGAGTTTTGGGCCGGAAACCCGCTGAGTTCCCTGGAGTCCCGTTCCGAGTATTGGCTGGGCCAACAGGGCCGGCTGGTGGAACCGGTGTATAAGGCAGCAGGCTCGGACCACTACGCGCCCGTCAGCTGGGAGCGGGCCTTGGACATCATTGCAAACGGGTTGAACGCCCTCGACGATCCGAATGAGGCCACTTTTTACACCAGTGGACGCACCAGTAATGAGGCAGCGTTCCTGTACCAGCTTTTCGTCAGGGCTTTCGGGACCAATAACCTTCCGGATTGTTCAAACATGTGCCACGAGTCCACTGGCCTTGCCATGGGCGAGACCATTGGGGTGGGCAAATCGGCCATCACGTATACGGACTTCGCGAAGTCGGACCTGATCATCATCATGGGGCAGAACCCGGGGACCTGCCATCCGCGGATGCTGACGGCACTGGAGGAGGCCAAACTCGCGGGTGCGTCCATTGTGGCTGTTAATCCTTTGCCTGAGGCTGGCCTGATCAACTTCCGGAACCCACAGCGTGTTCGAGGCCTCGTGGGGAAGGGAACTGACCTGGCTGACCAGTTCCTGCAAATCAGGCTCGCCGGGGATATGGCGCTGCTCCAGGCTGTTTCCAAGCGCGTCCTGGATGCTGAACGGGCTGCGCCGGGTTCGGTGCTGGACCGCACGTTCATCGATGAGCATTGCCAGGGGTTTGTTGGGTTCGCTGCCCACCTCGCAACTTTGCAGGAGCAGGACGTTCTTGCCGCCACCGGCCTGACCAGCGCAGAAATCGATGAACTCGCTGCACGGTACATCCACGCGGAGAGGGTGATCATTACGTGGGCGATGGGACTGACCCAGCATAAGAAGGCGGCGCCCACCATTAAGGAGATCATTAATCTTCTTCTACTGCGTGGCAACATTGGCAAACCGGGGGCCGGACCTTCGCCAATCCGTGGACACAGCAATGTGCAGGGTGACCGGACCATGGGCATTTGGGAGAAGATGCCGCCGCGGTTCCTCGACGCCGTGCAGGATGAGTTTGGCTTTGACCCGCCGCGGAAGGCCGGTGTTGATTCGGTGGACAGTATCCGTGGAATGCGTGATGGCAGGATCACGGTCCTCATCGCGCTGGGAGGGAACCTGGTGCATGCGATCTCGGACACCGTGGTCGCTGAGGAGGCTGTGCGTCGGACCAGGCTTTCGGTCCAGATTTCCACCAAGTTGAATCGCTCACATGTGGTGGTTGGCGAGCAGGCCCTGATCCTTCCGACCCTTGGCCGCACCGAAATCGACAAGCAGGACGGGATTGAGCAGTTTGTCACCGTAGAGGACACTGTGTGTGCCGTGCACCGCTCGGCAGGGACGCTGGAACCCATTGCTCCGGACGTTCTGTCCGAAGTGGCGATTGTCACCCGCATGGCCGAGGCGGTTCTTGACCACAAGGTGCCTGTGGATTGGGCGGACCTCAGGCGTAATTACGACACCATCCGGGACCACATTTCCCATGTGGTGCCTGGATTTGATGACTTCAATACCCGCATCCGCGAGCGCGACGGTTTTGTCCTTCCGCATGGTCCCAGGGATTCGCGGACGTTCCCCACGGCAACGGGGAAAGCCATGTTTTCCGTCAATGACCTGGAAACCATTGAAGTACCGCCGGGGAGACTGCTCCTTCAGACTGTGCGGTCCCATGACCAGTTCAATACGACCACTTACTCCATGAATGATCGTTACCGTGGCATCATGAAGGGCCGCATGGTCTTGTTGGTGAACCCTGGGGATCTGGCGGGGTTGGGTTTCCAGGACGGCGATTATGTGGATGTGCACAGCGAAGCCGACGACGGCGTTGACCGTGTGCTGCGCCAGTTGCGTTTAGTGGCGTACCCCAGTGCCAGGGGCTGCGCGACTGCCTACTATCCGGAGGCGAATGTGTTGGTGCCGCTGGATTCAACAGCGGAAGGCAGCAATACGCCGGCGTCGAAGTCTGTGATTATTCGTCTTGAACCGGCTGCCGCCCCGATTTTCGAGGCGGCGGCCGGACAGCGGAAGTGAATGCCTTAGGCTGCGAGGCGGTTTTCTACTTCGGAGGCAGAAGGGTTTGTTGCTGCGGTTCCGTCCGGGAAGAGGACGGTGGGGACGGTGCGGTTGCCTCCGTTGAGCTGCTCGACGAGTTCGGCCGTGCCATCTACTTCTTCGATGTTGATCTCGGTGTAGCCGATGCCCTTGGCGTCGAGCTGCTTCTTCAGGCGGTTGCAGTAGCCGCACCAGGTGGTCGAGAACATGGTGATGGTGCCGGAGTCGGGAGTGAAGTCCACAGAGCTCTCCTCGGTATTGGTCGTTTCCACGGGTGATTCGTTGGTATCAACCGTAACCCGCAGCCCAATAATTCCCGTGAGGCCGGGATTCGGGGTTACGTCACATTCCGGGCTGGTGTGTGCTTGGGCGACACGGCAGACTGTTCCCATGTGTGGACGTTATGTAATGGCCCGTGCCGTGGGGGATCTGCTGGCTGACTTTGATGCCGAACTTGAAAACGAGATCGCCCTGGAAAAATCGTGGAATGTGGCTCCAACGGATGCTGTTCCGATTGTGCTGGAAAGGCTCGTGGACGATGGATTGAAGCGGCAGTTGCATGTTGCGCGCTGGGGATTGGTGCCCTCGTGGGCGAAAGATCCCAAAGGCGGCGCCCGCCTGATCAATGCCCGCAGTGAGACCCTCCTGGAGAAGCCGTCCTTCCGAAAGGCTGCTGCGGCAAGGCGGTGCGCTGTTCCTGCCGATGGCTATTACGAGTGGAAGAAGGGCGAGGGGAAGTCAAAGCAGCCGTACTATGTGCATCCGGCGGATGGTGGGGGCGTGGTGTTTGCCGGGTTGTATGAATGGTGGCGGGACCAGTCAGCCTCTGATGATGATCCGGCCCGTTGGCTGCTGTCCATGTCGATTCTCACGGCGGACACCCCGACGGCCGAGTCGGCCATGACCCGGCGGAGTGCCTCGGTGTTCGACGAGCTGACTGCCCTGCATGACCGCGTTCCACTGCCCATGAGCAAGGACACGATGGAAGCCTGGTTGAATCCGCGTGAAGATGATGCGGCCGGCCTCGTGGATCTGGTGCGGTCAAAGGCGCACGACGCCGCTGCCAGCTGGACGCTCGACGCGGTGGGTGCCGCCGTCGGCAATGTCCGCAACAACGGACCGGAACTCATTGAGCCGGTAGAGGGCCTTTTCTAGCTGGAGCTGTTCCCCTGGCTAGAGCTGCTCTTGCAGCTAGAGCGCTTCCGTGACCGGAACGCCGGCCTGGAATTCGCGGCCGTCCGCTTCGCTGAAGGCCGTCATGACGTGGCCTTTACTGAGTCCATGGATGGCGGACATCGGGAAGTTTCCGGTGATCACGTTCCCGGAGTGTTCCACGCCCTTGATGTCGTAGTTTTCCTCGGCACTGAGTGAGTGGTTGAAGGAGTAAAACGAGATCGCTTCTCCATTCATGAACTCAATGCCCAGCCTTCGTTGGGAGGAATAGTCCTCGCTGGCAGCAACAAGGCCCACGACATAAGCGCCGGAGCCCGGTATGTTGCCTTCGATTTCGAATCTCGCAACGAGGTTGTCATCTGCGGCGGAGATACTGACCTGCTTCAGGAGTGCGTCATTGGTGCTCATGCCACAATCCTGCTCTGTGGACCCGCCCGCGTCCACCCCTTTGCTTCATCCCTCCAAGAGTCGCCGGACGTTGGCTGCCACTGTGGTTTGGTCCATCGCCTGGCCGCGGCGTGCTGTCAGGAGGTGCATGGCCAATCCGTCGCCGTAGTCCGATACGGCTTCTGCACGGGCCCTTGGGTCGGTAATTCCCATGGAATCGAGCATCTGTTCAAGAGCTGAAAGCATCCTCTCGTGCCCGGCGGCCACCACCTCGGGTTGGTCCAGGGCAAAGGCGAACCGTGCGCGGGTCAGGTCAGCGTGATTGTTTGCGAGCCGGACCAGCGCTCCCGCGAGCTGTTCCGCCAGGGCGGCTACCGACGTCGGGATCCCGGATCCACCCTGCTGCTGCAGCAGGAGCGAATCCCGTTCTTCAACGCGGTCGACGGCGGCAGCTACCAACGCGGCACGGTTGCGGAAGTAATTGGAGGTCGTTCCAACGGCCACGCCGGCTTGGGCGTCAACGGCGCGGTGGGTCAGTCCCTTGAGACCTTTGGCGGCCACCACGGCGAGGGCCGCGTCGGCAAGATCGGTTCGTCTGTCCGGCATGGCGAAAGTCTAGTCTTTAACCTCACAATTACTACAAATGTAGTAGTACATTGGCACCATGAAAAAGGTGGAAATCGTCGGTGGTGGAATAGCAGGCCTCGCCCTTGCGGGAACTCTTGACCCCAGTCAGTTTCACGTCACTGTGCACGAACAGCGGACCGGCCTCCCGGCAGTAGGAACAACCCTGGCCATGTGGCCCGAAGCCCAGGAAGCCCTGGCCTCATTGGGGATCCTTGATGCCGTCCGGGAAAACAGCCCCACCATCACGGGTGGCGCGCTCCGAAGTGCCGCAGGGATGCCGTGGCTGAGTGTGGAGGGGCAGAACCTTGTGGGAGTCGCCCGCCACACGCTCCTGCGGCTCCTGGACTCCGCCGTGCCCCCGACGGTCCAGAAACGCAACGGAAAAGTGGATGAGGTTCCAGGCGACGCCTACCTCGTAGTGGCGGCAGACGGAGTGCACAGCATGGTAAGGCGTTCCGTCTGGGGCCAGGGGTGTGCAGCAAAGCTGACCCCCTACCTCGCCGTTCGAGGTGTCATCGCCGAAGAGCCCGGCAGCGAAACCATCGGTGAGTACTGGGGGCGCGGGGACCTCTTCGGCATAGGCCCATCAAGCGGGGGAACCAACTGGTATGCGTCCTTCCGCTCCGGGATGGGGCCCGAGCGAATTGACGTCGGCGAAGCCCTGGCAGTGGCGCGCCGCCGCTACGCCGGGCACTCGCAAGGTATCCAGCATGTCCTGCAAGCAGCGACGCCTGACACATCATTGGCACAACGCATATGGACCGCCCCGCCGCTAAGGCGCTATTCCCGGGACAACGTAGTCCTCATCGGTGACGCGGCCCACGCCATGGCACCCAACCTCGGGCGGGGCGCTTGTGAGTCGCTGATAGACGCCGTCGCCTTGGGCAAGCTCGTCAACACCCTGCCCCTGGACCAGGCCCTCGCCGCCTACAACCGTCAACGCGTTCTTCGGACCCAGCAATACCGCATCGGTTCATCATTGATGATGCGCGTGGCGCTCGCAGAAGGTGCCCAACCCCTGCGCGACAAGATGCTCGACCTTGCTGCGAAGCGAAAGTCCAAAGCGCCCCGAAGGAGCAAAACTTCCCAGTAGGTTTTGTCGGAGGGGCAACGTAAACTGGATACATTCGAACATACATTCGAACAGTAATTGCTCACAGGCAAGGAGTGTGGATATGGGACTTTTCAGTGAGTCCGTGGACGTCATCTGCACGGATACAGGCCAGCCGCAGGAAATCCAGTGGAAAGGAACCCGCTACGTCGTTACCAACGAACCCCTCAGATGGTATGAACGACGCCAATGGTGGGTAGAAGAAAGCCGGGCACCACTGGGAAGCGGCGCAGGCTTGGTGGATCACGAAATCTGGCGGGTCCAACTCCAGCGCCCGCAGGACGAAAGGCAAACCGGCAAAACCATCACCCTTGACCTCGTCCGCCATCTTGCCAGCGGCCGCTGGCGGCTCCTGCGTATCCACGACGCCGCACCTGCCCAGGCAGTCGAACCAGACGAAGCCGCCTGAACCTTGAGCTTTACACACCTGCACGTCTCCACAGCCTTCAGCGCCCACTATGGCGTCTCCTGGCCGGACGAACTTGCCCAGTCAGCCGCAGCAGACGGCGCAACAGCGCTCGCCTGTACTGACCGGGACGGCCTATACGGCACCATCAAACACCTCAAAGCATGCATGGACGCCGGTATCGACCCCATCATCGGCGTGGACCTTGCCATATTCGACGACGACGGCGACCACCGCACCCAAGTAGCGGGCCGCGTCGTCGTACTCGCCCACGGCAACAACAACGGCGCCGGCTACCGGGCACTCTGCCGACTCGTCTCAGACGCCCACGCCCGCACCTCCGGCAAAGCCGGGGGAGTAGTGCCCGTCGCCGTAACAAGGGCAGAACTCGCATCACGCACACTGGACCCACAAACCCTCAAACCCGTGCTAACCGTCCTCATAGGACCGGACTCCGATGTAGGCCGGGCCATGGGAGGGTGGAAATATCTTCGCCCCCGGACACTCTTCAAACAATGGATCGACGCCATGCCGCCCGGGACAATCGTCGCCGAAGCCGTATCCCACCTCAGCGCCCCTGGAGAGCCCCTCAGCACATCCCACGCAGTGCGCATGCTCAAACTCGCCCTTGAATACAACATCCCCGCCATCCTCAGCAACGCCGTCCGCTACTGCGCCCAGGACGGCGCTCCCACCGCAGACGTCCTGGACTCTGCACGCACACTAAAATCCCTCCCCGAACTCTCCGCAGCCCCACTGCTCCAACCAACAGGCCAGCTCCAACCAACCGGGCAGGGTTGGTTGAAAAACGCCCAACAAATGCTCCAACTCGGCAAGGAAATCATGGGCGCCGCAGGCCAAGGAGCAGCAGGGCTGAACAAGCTGCTCTCCAACACAGAAGCGCTCGCCGACAAATGCCGTATCGATCCCGTCCTGGACATGGGATGGAAAAAGCCCGTTGTTCCCGAAGCTTCCATCATCGGCATCGACCAGGACCCCATGCTGGAACTCACCCAACGATGCGAGGCAGGAATCACCAGGCGCTTCCCCGGCATCAACGGCAATGCGGAAATACAGATGCGCTCGCGGTTGCAGCATGAGCTGGGGATCATCGACAAACTCGGCTTTGCCTCCTACTTCCTCACTGTTGCGGAAGTATCCAGAATGATCATCGAGATGGGCGTCCGGGTAGCTGCCAGAGGTTCCGGAGCCTCCAGCCTGGTCAACTATCTGATCGACATCAGCCAAGTGGATCCCATCCGGCATGACCTCATTTTCGAACGGTTCCTCTCGGGTCGCCGATCCACCCTTCCCGATATTGACATCGACGTCGAAAGCGCCGAACGGCACAACGTCTACCGGAAGATCTTCGAGCGCTTCGGAGCCGAACGGGTGACCCTGATGAGTATGCAGAACGGGTACAGGGCCCGTGGTGCTGTCCGCGATGCCGGCATGGCCCTTGGCATGGATGATGGTGAAATCGGCGAAATTGCCAAGCAGTTGTGGCGGTTCTCCGCGCGCAAATTCAGGGAGGCATTGGTTGAAAAGCCTGAACTCCGGGAATTTGCCGGACGGGTGGAGGCCGGCCGTGAAGGGCCCGGGGGCATGGAGGAAAACCAACAGCTGGACCTGTTGGTGGATCTCACTGAAAGACTGGACCGCCTTCCCCGGCACATTTCCATGCACCCGTGCGGGGTGATCCTGGGCGATGCCACGCTCCTGGACAGAACCCCGGTACAGCCCAGCGGTTTGGGTCTGCCCATGAGCCAGTTCGACAAACACGACATGGATCCCATGGGCATGCTCAAACTTGATGTCCTGGGTGTGAGGATGCAAAGCGCCATGGCGTTTGCGGTGCGGGAAGTTATCCGCATGCACCCATCCAAAGCGGAGGTGGTGGCGGCCGGCCGCCATCCGGTGGAAGCGGGAGGCTCCGGTCCGGACTATATTGCCCAGGACGGCAGGATTGATCTCAACGCGGTGCCTTTCGACGACGAACCCACCTATGAGTTGATCCGCAGTACCCACACTTTGGGCTGCTTCCAGATTGAATCCCCCGGCCAGCGTGAGCTGATTGGGAAGATGGCACCGCGGGAATTCAACGACCTCATTATCGATATTTCCTTGTTCCGCCCTGGTCCCATGAAGTCGGACATGGTCCGGCCGTTCCTTGAACACCGGCACGGTTTCGCGCCAGAGGTCTACCCTCATCCGGACCTGAAGCCCGTTTTGCAGGAAACCCATGGCGTTACGGTTTTCCATGAGCAGATCCTGAAGACCTTCCATGTCATGACAGGGTGTGGTTTGGACCGGGCAGACGAGTTTCGAAGGGCCTTGGGTGACGAGTTCCACGAACCTGAAGTAGAGAGGTATTTCCGTCGGGAAGCGATCAAGAGATACTCCCCGGAGGTCGTGGACAAAGTGTGGGGAACCCTCAAAGCCTTCGGCAGCTTTGGTTTCTGCAAAGCCCATGGAGCTGCCTTTGCTGTGCCTACCTATCAATCGGCATGGCTGAAGGCACACCACCCTGAAGCGTTCCTTGCAGGGCTGTGGGAACACGACCCCGGGATGTACCCCAAACGGCTGCTGGTTGCTGAGGCCCGCCGCTTGGGTATTCCCATCCTGCCCTTGGATATTAATCGCAGCCAGGCTGAATACAGGGTGGAAAGAATCCTGGAGGGCCAAAATTCGGGCAAGCTCGGCATTCGCTTGAGCCTGAACGGAATATATGGACTGTCGGGAGCGGAGCTGAAGCGGATCGTAGCGGGCCAACCCTACGACTCCCTCGCGGACCTCCGGGCCAGGGCCAGGGTGAGCAAACCGAATATCAAGCGGCTCGCCCAACTCGGAGCCTTCGATGCCCTGCACCGGGATGCCGGCGGAACTGCAAACCGCGCCGATCTGGTGCAGCACTTGCAAGCACTCCAGGGCAGTCCCTCCAAGAAGGCCAGCGGGGTCATTGAAGGGCAATTATCCCTACCACTTGGTGATGTGGAGTTGCGGAACCTTGCTGCTGGGCTACCTGAGCCCAGCATGGTGGAGAACGTGCGGGCAGAGCTTGATCTCATGGCAGTGGATGTGAGTGAGCATCTGATGGAAAGCCATAGGCCTTTGCTGGACAAGCTTGGCGTCACTACGGCGGATAAACTCCTGGGTCTTCGCAACGGCACCGAGGTACTGGTTGCCGGCGTCCGGATCGCAACGCAGACACCTCCCATGCGGGGTGGGCGCCGCGTGGTGTTCATCAGCATCGACGACGGTACAGGCTGCGTGGATACTGTCTTCTTCCATGAAGCGCAGGAAGAATCGGGTCCACTCCTGTTCGGTACCCGGCTTCTGCTGATCCGCGGAACTACGCGAAGAACAGGACCCAAGGGAATCAGCCTCAGTGCCAGCAAAGCCTGGGACCTTGGCCGCCCCGAAACTTTGCCGTTCGCCGAAGTCCTGCCACCCGGCGTCGGGCTTGCGCCTGAATTCACTCATTCAGGGCCCCTTGAGGGTATCTCCAGGAACCTGGCCATCACGGGTCTCGGGAGCTGACCCCTGGCGTCGGCGCGCTGCTTTGGCCGCCTTCGTCCAAACAGATACGATTGACGATGGCTGGCTGTGGTCCCCGTACGCCACAAGCTACGAAGCCTTCACTATGAATAGGAGACACCCGTGTCAGATGCCCAACAGATCACCCTCATCGTCGATGGCGAAGAGACCAAGGTGACGGAAGGGACTACCGGCGCGGAACTCTTCTTCGAGCGCCGCGACGTCGTTGTTGCCCGCGTCAATGGTGTACTGAAGGATCTTGACCAGGTTCTCACCGAGGGTGCAGACGTCGAAGGTGTCACCATTGAATCCCCTGACGGACTCAACGTTCTCCGTCACTCCACCGCGCACGTAATGGCCCAGGCAGTCCAGCAGTTGCGGCCTGATGCCAAGCTTGGCATCGGTCCGTACATTACTGACGGCTTCTACTTCGACTTCGACGTCGCCGAGCCGTTCACCCCGGAAGACCTTCGCCAGCTGGAAAAGATGATGCAGAAGATCATCAACCAGAACCAGAAGTTCGTCCGCCGCGTGGTCACCGAAGAAGAAGCCCGCGAAGCCATGGCCGGCGAACCCTACAAGCTGGAGCTGTTGGGCAAGAAGAACGACGCCGCCGACGCCGGAGAAGGCGTGAACGTTGAAGTCGGTGCGGGCGACATCACTATCTACGACAATGTGGACCGCAAGAGCGGCGAAAGCGTCTGGTGCGACCTCTGCCGCGGACCGCACCTGCCCAACACCAAGATCATCTCCAACGCGTTCGCGCTGACGCGCTCATCTTCCGCATACTGGCTGGGCAACCAGAACAACCAGCAGCTTCAGCGAATCTACGGCACCGCATGGCCCACCAAGGAAGCCCTCAAGGCTTACCAGGAGCGCATCGCAGAGGCAGAGCGCCGCGACCACCGGAAGCTGGGTGTGGAGCTGGATCTGTTCTCGTTCCCGGACGAACTCGGATCGGGCCTTCCTGTGTTCCACCCCAAGGGCGGCATCATCCGCAAGGCCATGGAGGACTACTCCCGTCAGCGCCACGTGGACGCCGGCTATGAGTTTGTTTACACCCCGCACATCACCAAGGGACACCTTTACGAGGTCTCCGGCCACCTTGACTGGTACAAGGACGGCATGTTCCCCGCGATGCAGGTGGATGCCGAGCTCAACGCGGACGGCACTGTGCGCAAGCCCGCCCAGGATTACTACCTGAAGCCGATGAACTGCCCCATGCACAACCTCATCTTCCGCTCACGTGGCCGGTCCTACCGCGAGCTGCCGTTGCGCCTCTTCGAATTCGGCTCGGTGTACCGGTACGAGAAATCCGGTGTTGTCCACGGGCTGACCCGCGTCCGTGGAATGACACAGGACGACGCCCACATCTACTGCACCCGCGAGCAGATGAAGGACGAACTCACCACCACACTGAACTTCGTCCTTGGCCTCCTCAAGGACTACGGCCTGGATGATTTCTACCTCGAACTCTCCACCAAGAACGAGGAAAAGTTCGTTGGTGACGACGCCGCCTGGGAGGAAGCCACCCGCACACTCGCCGAGGTTGCGGAGGCGTCAGGGCTGAACCTGGTACCGGACCCGGGTGGAGCAGCGTTCTATGGGCCGAAGATTTCCGTTCAGGCAAAGGACGCCCTCGGCAGGACCTGGCAGATGTCCACGATCCAGTTGGACTTCAACCTGCCTGAACGCTTCGAGCTGGAGTACCAGGCAGCCGATGGAACACGTCAGCGTCCCGTCATGATTCACCGCGCCCTCTTCGGATCGGTGGAGCGCTTCATGGGCGTTCTTACCGAGCACTACGCCGGCGCCTTCCCCGCATGGCTGTCTCCCGTCCAAGTGGTTGGCATCCCTGTGGCCGAGGCATTCAACGACTACATGTTCGACGTCGTTGACCAGTTGAAAGCCGCAGGAATCCGTGCCGAGGTGGACATCTCTTCAGACCGTTTCCCGAAGAAGATCCGCACGGCCAGCAAAGACAAGGTCCCGTTCGTCCTGATCGCCGGCGGTGAGGACGCCGAGGCAGGTGCTGTCTCGTTCCGCTTCCGTGATGGCAGCCAGGACAACGGCGTGCCCGTGGCAGAGGCGGTCCGCAGAATCGTGGACGCAGTCAAGAACCGCGAAAGCTGACGGACGGACAATAGACGGTGCAGGAGAACACAGGCGCGGCAGCTGACCTTCCGGGCGACGCCGAAGTAACCGATGACTTCGGCTTGGCAGGTGTTCCGGACGCTTTTCAGCGCCTGTGGACTCCCCACCGCATGGCCTACATCAAAGGCGGACAGGACCAGTTCAAGAACAAGGACGACTGCCCGTTCTGTGTGGGACCCACCCGTAGCGATGAGGAGTCCCTCATCGTCTATCGGGGGAGGACCTGCTACGTCGTGCTCAACCTTTTCCCCTACAACCCGGGCCACCTGCTGATCTGCCCCTACCGCCATGTTCCGGACTACACGGACATCACGGTGGAAGAAACGGCGGAATTCTCCGAGCTCACTCAGACGGCCATGCGGGTGCTGCGGAAGGTTTCCAACCCCAGCGGCTTCAACCTCGGCATGAACCAGGGTGTCACCGGTGGAGCAGGAATTGCAGCGCACCTGCACCAGCACGTTGTGCCGCGCTGGGGTGGGGACGGAAACTTCTTCCCCATCATCGCCCAGACCAAGGCCATTACGCAGACACTCGACGAAGTCCGCAAACTGGTGGCCGAAGCCTGGCCGGGGGAGTCGAATGCTCAATAGGCATGCGCGTGGTTTCTTTACTTCCCTCTTCACACCCCTGGCGCGTTGGCTCCTCAAGATTGGCGTATCTCCCGACGCAGTGACCGTGGCTGGCACAGCAGGGGTCATTCTCGGCGGACTGGTGCTGTATCCGTTGGGATACCTGTGGTGGGGTTCGGTGGTGGTGGCATTCTTCGCGTTCTCGGACGTCGTGGATGGCATTATGGCGCGCTTGCAAGGCAGAAGCGGCGGTTGGGGAAACTTCCTCGATTCCACCTTGGACCGGTTGGCGGACGGCGCCATTTTTGCGGGGCTGACCATCTGGTTCTTCACCAAAGGTGAGGACCCGGCTATTGGTACTGCCGCCGTCGTTTGCCTGGTACTGGGCATGGTGGTGTCCTATGCGCGGGCAAAGGCCGAATCACTGGGCTATCAAGCAAGCGTTGGCATTGCCGAGCGTGCCGAGCGTTTAGCTTCGGTGCTTCTCATCACCGGGCTTACGGGTCTTGGACTTCCAGCAGTGGTGCTTTTCGCGACCCTGATCCTTCTCGCGCTTGCCAGTGTGGTCACTATCGTCCAAAGAATGGCGACTGTCCGCAAGCAAGCGATGGCCGAGGCATAGGAAACTGGCATCTGACCAGAGTCCGTCAGTGGCAGTTGTGCAGGTGTCCTATAGCAGGCCCTCTTCTTGGCCGCGTATGCGGTAATGAATGTACTGCCACCCGGCAACGTGCGACTACTATTACTAGTACTTGGTCACCTTGACCTGAAAATCCGGTGTGCGCTGATTGCGGTCGTGTGGCTGCGTGAGCCACCGGCGAAAAGGTCGTTTATCTACCCATAGGGGTTTTTGTGTCTACACCAGATGTAAGCAACGAAGCCGGTTCGTCCGCGAACAGCGTCACGGGCAGCAGCCGCGTCAAGCGGGGCATGGCGGAGATGCTCAAGGGCGGCGTCATCATGGACGTCGTTAACGTCGAGCAGGCCCGTATCGCCGAGGACGCCGGTGCCGTCGCCGTCATGGCGCTCGAGCGCGTACCCGCCGACATCCGCGCCCAGGGTGGCGTGTCCCGCATGTCCGATCCCGACATGATCGATCAGATCATCGCCGCCGTGTCCATCCCGGTCATGGCCAAGGCCCGCATCGGCCACTTCGTCGAAGCCCAGGTCCTGCAGTCCCTCGGCGTGGACTACATCGACGAGTCCGAGGTCCTGACCCCGGCCGACTACATCAACCACATCGACAAGTGGAACTTCACCGTTCCCTTCGTCTGTGGTGCCACCAACCTTGGTGAGGCGCTGCGCCGCATCAACGAGGGCGCGGCGATGATCCGTTCCAAGGGCGAAGCCGGCACCGGGGATGTTTCCAACGCCACCGGGCACATGCGCAAGATCCGTTCCGAGATCGCCAAGCTCGCAGCCCTTCCCGAGGACGAGCTGTATGTCGCAGCCAAGGAACTGCAGGCCCCGTACGAGCTGGTCAAGGAAATCGCTGCCACGGGCAAGCTCCCGGTGGTCCTGTTCACCGCCGGTGGCATTGCAACCCCGGCTGATGCTGCCATGATGATGCAGCTCGGCGCCGACGGCGTGTTCGTTGGCTCCGGCATTTTCAAGTCCGGCAACCCCGCTGAGCGCGCTGCCGCCGTCGTGAAGGCCACCACGTTCTACGACGATCCCGATGTGATTGCCAAGGTCTCCCGCGGCCTGGGCGAAGCGATGGTTGGCATCAACGTCGACGAAATCCCGCAGCCCCACCGCCTCGCAGAGCGCGGCTGGTAAGCAGCAAAAGAAGTACGACGCCGGCCCGGTCACCTTAGTGAGGTGACCGGGCCGGCGTCGTTATTACTCCAGTCCCCGGCGCTTCAGGATGGGTTCGAGCTCGGCATCGCGCCCACGGAACATGCGGAAGGATTCCAGCGGATCCCGGCTGTTACCCGTCGATAACAGCTCGGATCTGAACCGCTCTCCGTTTGCGCGGGTCAGGCCGCCGTTTTCCTTGAACCACTCAACGGTGTCCGCGTCCAGGACTTCGCTCCAGATGTAGGAGTAGTAGCCGGCAGCATACCCGGCGCCGGCAAAGATGTGCTGGAAGTAGCCGGTACGGTAGCGCGGCGGAATCAACGGGTGCGCGATACCGGCGTCGGCGAGGGCCTTGGCTTCAAAGGCAAGGACATCCGCAGGGACTTCTTCCGTGGAGAGCACATGCCATGCCACATCCAGCAACGCTGCTCCCAGGTATTCCGTGGTCGCGAATCCCTCACCCCACAGCAGGGATTCGTTGATTCTGTCAACGATCTCCTGTGGGAGCGCTTCGCCTGTGGCGTAGTGGCGGGCGTAGTTCTTCAGGACTTCCGGCCACATGATCCACATCTCGTTGACCTGCGACGGGTATTCCACGAAGTCCCGCGGCACGGACGTTCCGGAGAACCGGGGATAGGTCACGTCGGAGAACAGTCCGTGGAGCGCGTGGCCGAATTCATGGAATACCGTCCGGACCTCGTCCAGGGACAGGAGAGCAGGTTCGCCCGGCGCCGGCTTGGTGATGTTGAGGTTGTTGATCACCACGGCCTGCGTGCCAAGGAGATGGGACTGTTCCACGAGCGAGTTCATCCAGGCTCCTCCGCGCTTGGATTCCCGTGTGTAATAGTCGCCGAGGAAAAGACCCAGAGCGCTGCCGTCCTCGTTTTGCACCTCCCATACCCGGACGTCCTCGTGGTACCCGGCGAGGTCCGGCCTCTCATGGAACGTGATGCCATAGAGTTGGGTCGCTGCGAAGAAGACGCCGTCGGCCAGGACCGTTTCGAGCCTGAAGTAGGGCCTGATGGCCTGTTCATCCACTTGGTATTTTTCCCGCCGGACCTGCGCGGAATAGTAGGCCCAGTCCCAGGGCTCCAGCGAATGGCCAGCGGATTCGGCCAAAGCGAGGGCTTCGGCTTGGGCGTTGCGGAGCGCTGCAGGTGCCAGGCGGCCCAGCATTGCCTGCACTGCCTCGAAGTCCGGTGCCGTTTGCTGGTCCACCACGAGCTCCGCGAAGTTTCGAAAGCCCAGCAGGCTGGCTTTCTCCGCACGTAAACGGACTGTTGCCGTCACCAGATCGCGGACGTCCAGGCTTCCGCCGTCCGTGCCCCGCCCGAGTGAGGCTTCAAACAGCCGACGCCGGATGGCCTGGTTTTCGAGCGAGGCAAGGGCTGGTTGGTTGCTTGGCTGGATCAGGGTCAGGAGGTACTTGCCTTCGTGCCCCGCAGCCTTGGCGGCCCCGGCAGCGCCAGCAACGTCTTCGGGGGACATGCCGGCCAGGTCCGCTTCGTCGTCGAGGAGAATAGCGGCAGCCTTTATCGCCTCCTTGACGCGCTGGCCGAATTCGGTGCCCTGACGTGAGAGTTCGGCGTTGATTTCCCGAAGGCGGGCCTGGCCGTCGTCGTCGAGTTCAATTCCGGTCTTCCGAAACTCTTTGAGGTATTCCTGGACCAACCGCGCAGACTCATCATCAAGGCCCGCGGTGTCAATGGCAGCGAAGCGTTCATACAAACCACGGTTCATGTAGACGGCGTCTTGATGCGCGGCAAACCTGGGCGCGAAGGCCGTCTCCAACTCCCTGATGGCGTCCGATGCATCTGCCGAGACAAGCGTAAAGAACGCCGCCGCAGCCCGGTCCAGCAACCGCCCGGACCTTTCCATGGCCACAGCCGTGTTCTCGAAAGTCGCTGGTTTTGGGTTGGCCGCAATCTGCTGGATTTCACGGAGGTGATCCTCCAGCCCCGCGTCGATGGCTTCGGCATAGTCCTCTGTGGTGATTGCTTCGAAAGGTGGCAGGCCGGACGGCAGGGGGCTGGGACTCAAAAGCGGATTGGTCATGAAGGGACTCTTTCATTTAAGAATCGTGTCCTCAAGGGTGGCTCGCCGGAATCCCGCGCGTTTTGCGCCGTAGGATTGCCCGTATGGGGATCATCACATCTGGCGGACGTCGCGCGGACCGGGGGCGTTACAGGCCCTCACGACGAACGGGCACCCTGCTGGTGGCCTCAGCAGTTGCGTTGTGCTTGAGCGCCTGTGGAGTAATTGCCGAGAACGATTCCCGGGAGAAGAGCAACGCCGCAACTGCTCCCGTAGCCCCGACATCGACCCCAACGCCAACACCTACGCCCACCCCTGGCAAGGGACCCGCCTGTCCAGAGCTGCGCTGTACTTCCATCACAGTCACGGGTGACATGCTGATCCATACCCAACTGTGGCAGCAGGCCCGCGCCGACGCCGCCGCCGCAGGGCAGCCCGGCTACAACTTCATCCCGCTCCTTGAAGGCCAGCGCCGATACATCCGCAACAGCGATCTCGCCATTTGCCATCAGGAAACTCCTGTCGCCACTGCCGAAGGTCCGTTCTCCGCGTACCCGTCCTTCAACGTGCCGCCGCAGATCGTTGCCGCCTCCAAAAACGTGGGGTATCAAGCCTGCACTACGGCAAGCAACCACACCATTGACCGGGGGACTGAAGGGTTGCTCCGGACATTGGATGCCATGGATGCTGCCGGGCTCAAGCACACTGGTTCCTACAGGACTGAAGCTGCATCACAGGAAATCCTGATGCTCAAGACAGACGCCGCAACGGTAGCAGTCATCGTTGGCACCTACGGCCACAACGGTCAGATTCCGGAATACCCGTGGCTTGTGGACGAACTTGATCCCACCATCATGATTGCGAAAGCCACCGAAGCCCGTGCGCTTGGAGCCGACATCGTGCTCGGAGTCATGCACGCAGGTGACGAGTACGCCAGCGAGGCCAACGCCCAGCAACAGGAAGTCGCCCACGCATTGGTGGACAGTGGGCAATTCACCATGGTTTATGGACACCACACGCACTCGGTGCTGCCGATTGAAAACTACAAGGGCACGTGGATTGTCTATGGACTGGGTAATGGCGTGACGGAATTGTCGCCCTGGTATGTAGTCAACAACGAAGGACTGCTGGTCCGTGCGCAGTTCAGCCAAAACGCGGCGGGTGTTTGGGCTGCCTCGGATCTCGCGTGGGCGCCGTCGGTGATTGTCCGGGATCCCTACCGCTGGTGCTCAGTGGCCAGCGACGCACCGCAGGGAGTCTGCGCTTCCCCGGCTGCCGATGCAGAGACCCATCAGCGCACCCAAGCCGTGGTCGAGTCGATGGGCGCAGCAACAGCCGGCGCCCACGAGTTGCTCACGACCAAGGAAAAATAGCTTCTAGCGTGGTCGCCGGGCAGCATGCTCCCGCGCGAGGCGGGCGTAGTCGTCGTCGGGCGTTCCCGGCACGAAAGTGCCATATTTCCGTTCCGCGGCCGTGCGGATCAGGAAGTCGGCGATCGCCGGGTTCTTGGGCAGCAGCGAACCATGCAGGTAGCTGGCCACCACGTTGCGGTAGCGGGCGCCCTCGTGCCCGTCCTTGCTGTTGTTTCCAGCACCTTTGGTGACTGTCCCCAACGGTTGGACGCCGGGGCCCAGGGTGGTTTGTCCACTGTGGTTCTCGTAGCCCAGGACGTCCCCGAATTCGGAGGACTTGAGCGTGACATTGCCGATCAGCCGCTCATCCGTGCCGTGCGTTTCGACGTCGAGGATACCGATCCCGGGAATGACAGGTCCTGCGCTGGTCTTAAAGAACTTTCCGAAGAGCTGGTAGAGCCCGCAAATGACCAGCATCGGTGCGCCGCCATCCGCGAGATCCCGCAAATGATCGGCACGGGCCTGTAGATCATCCTGAATAACCAGCTGGCCGCTGTCCTGCCCGCCGCCGCCCACGATGATGTCAACGTCCCCGGGAAAGTCATCGCCTACGTTGTATTCAAGCAGCTCCGGCGTGTAGCCATGCCACTTGATGCGTTGCTGGAGGACCAGGGCATTGCCCCAGTCACCGTAAATATTCATGTCCCGCGGGTACAGCTGGAGGACGCGGATGGTTCCTTTGGTCGGCTGTGCTTCCGAGGTCATGAGACCACCTCAACTATGGTGATTTTGGCCAGTTCGCGACGGATCGCGAGCATGGCGGTGTACGTGCAGAAAATCCGCTTGGGCTTGCCTCGCGAGCCGTCGATAAATGCATGGAGCGCCGAGGTTATGTCGGTCTCGACTGTACCGAAGCGGACCTCGTCGTATTGCAATCGCAGGGCCATGTCGTAGGCGCGGACGCCGGTAAGGACCTCGACGCCATCTTCCCTGAGTGATTCGAAGTCAACGTCCCAGAGCCAGGACATATCCCTGCCATCTGCATAGTTGTCGTTGATGGCGATCATGGTGGCGTATCCACCGGCCGGGAAGGACTTCAGGCCGAGCCGGAAGCCACTGGGATTCTTGACCAGCACAAGCTCCAACGGCTGGCCGTCCACGGTGAGGCTTTCGCCGCGCCCGAAAGCAGGAGCCACGTCACCAAGTGCTTTGACCAGTTTGGGAGTGTCGACGGCTCCCGTACCCAGGATCGCCCTGGCCAGGGAGAGCGCGGCCGCCGCGTTGAAGATGTTGTAGACACCCCGCAGCTTCATGCTCGTGGTGACTGTTTCGCCGTCGAATTCAAAGTCAGCGTCCTGGGCACCCACACGGCGGAGTACGACGTCGGCAGCGGGGCCGTCAGCCACCTCACCCACGGTGCCGGGCGCCGGCGTATTCGGGGACGACGGTCCGGTGGTGGCGGTGCGCATGTCGTCGTCGTTGGGGAACGTGCTGCGAAGTGATTCATCCAGCCCGAAGTAGCGGACGCTGGGACTGTGGACAGCCCCCGGAACGTTAAGGACGTTGGCAATGCGGGCCACCCGGGGGTCTTCACGGTTCAGCACCACGGTGTCTGTGGTCTTCAGTGCAATGTGTTCGAGCAAACGGGCCGTCTTGTCGATCTCGCCGAACCGGTCAAGTTGGTCCCGAAGGACGTTCAGCAAGAGGCTGAAACGCGGCGGCACCTTGTTCACGAAGTGCACGGCATGTGCTTCGTCGAGTTCGAGGATGGCGACGTCGGCGTCAAGGCGGCCACGCCAGTCAACTTCGCCGAGAAGGGAGGCGGCCACGCCCCGGGTGAAGTTACTGCCTGTGCGGTTGGTGAAGACCTTCAGGCCCTGGCTTTCCAGCAGTTCGACCACCATTTTGGTGGTCGTCGTTTTTCCGTTCGTGCCGCTGACAACAGCCACGCCATGGGGAAGGCTGGACAGCGTTCTCTGCATGAAACCGGGATCGATTTTTTCGACCACCAGGCCGGGGAAAGCAGAGCCGCCGCCCCGGAGCCGGGACAGTGTGCGGACCAGCTTGCCGAGGGGAACGCTGAAGGAAAACATGCTCTGTAATATATCCCAGTTAAGGTATGGAACTTGGCGTGGAGGCTCCTCCTGCTGGCACTCCCGCCCGTCCTCCGGGAGGAGATTGCCGGGCCGGGCCACTATGATGGTCCAATGACCAACCCCCTTTCCGACGCTTCATCACGCGTGGGTGCAGGACTCCGGATCGGCGTACTGGCCCTCCAAGGCGACTTCCGTGAGCACATCCACGCAGTGGAAGCCGCAGGCGCCACGGGTGTGGGCATCCGCCGCCCCGCAGAGCTGGATGACGTTGACGGCCTCATTATCCCGGGTGGGGAATCCACCACGATCGACAAACTTTCAAGGATCTTTGAACTCGCGGACCCGCTTCGGAAGCGCATCGCCGAAGGCCTTCCGGTGTACGGCTCTTGCGCAGGCATGATTCTGCTTGCCGACGAGATTGCCGATCCCGCTACTGATCTGGACGGAAACCCCCAGCAGACCTTCGGTGGACTGGACATCACAGTGCGCCGCAATGCCTTTGGGCGGCAGCGCGAGTCCTTTGAAACCGACCTCGATTTCAAAGGACTCGAGTTCAGCGCAGGCGAGTCCGGCGTGGATCCGGTGCACGCGGTCTTCATCCGTGGACCCTGGGTGGAACGGGTTGGCCCGGGAGTCGAAGTCCTGGCACAGGTTGATCCGGAGCATGCCAGCCACACCGCCACTTTGCACGGATTGGCTAGAATTGTTGCAGTGCGCTCCGGCCAGCTGTTGGCCACCTCTTTCCACCCGGAAGTCACAGGTGAGAAGCGCGTGCATGAACTCTTTATTCGAATGATCAGAGGAGAAGCGTAAAGCATGTCAGGCCACTCCAAATGGGCGACTACCAAGCACAAGAAAGCCATCATTGATAGCAGGCGTGCAAAGTCGTTCGCAAAGCTGATCAAGAACATCGAAGTTGCTGCGCGCATGGGCGGCCCGGACCTCGCCGGCAACCCAGGCCTGGAACTTGCGGTTACCAAGGCGAAGAAGACCTCGGTTCCGAACGACAACATCGACCGCGCCATCAAACGTGGTGCCGGCCTCACAGGCGAAGTGGTCGACTACACGGAAATCATGTACGAAGCCCGCGGCCCCCAGGGCTCGGCTCTATTGATCGAGTGCTTGACCGACAACAAGAACCGTGCGGCTTCGGAGGTTCGACTCGCGATTTCCCGCAACGGTGGCACCATTGCAGATCCCGGCTCGGTCAGCTACTTGTTCACCCGCAAGGGCGTCGTCGTGCTGCCAAAGAATGGCCTGAGCGAGGACGACATCCTGATGGCCGTCCTGGACGCCGGCGCAGAGGAAGTCAAGGACAGCGGCGAGAACTGGGAAGTGCATTCCGAGCCTTCTGATCTGCAGGCCATCCGTGACGCCTTGAAGGAAGCCGGCATCGAGTACGAATCCGATGAAGCCGAATTCGTGCCCTCCATGCAGGTGGACCTCGATATTGATGGCGCCCGGAAATTCATGAAACTCGTGGATGCCCTCGAAGACCTGGATGACGTCCAGAACGTCTACAGCAACGCGGACTTCAGTGAGGAAGTGCAGGCTGCCCTCGACGCCGACTAGGCAGGCAGTACTCCTCTTTTGACAACAACCAGGAAGGCCCGGACTTGACTCTTCGCGTATTGGGAGTCGATCCGGGCCTCACCCGTTGCGGCATCGGCGTAGTGGATATCGAGCGGAACCGCCGGGCCACCATGGTGGCTGTTGGTGTGGTGGGGACGTCGGCTGAGTTGACGCTGGACAAGCGGCTTTTGGTCATCGCGCAGGCCATCGACGAGTGGCTGGACCTGCATGAGCCGGACGTAGTCGCCGTCGAGCGCGTTTTTTCGCAGATGAACGTCAGCACTGTGATGGGCGTGGCCCAGGCCTCGGGCGTTGTCATCGCCGCGGCCGCGCGCCGCGGGATTCCCGTCGCCTTGCACACGCCCTCCGAAGTCAAAGCGGCCGTGACCGGAAGTGGAACTGCGAACAAGGACGCGGTCACTAAATTGGTCACTAAAATCCTCCGGCTCGATGCCCCGCCCAAGCCCGCTGACGCCGCGGACGCGCTTGCCCTTGCCCTGACGCATGCCTGGCGGGCAGGTAGCGGAATGGGTGCGCCCCAGGGTTCCGGCAAGGATTCGCTCACCCCCGCGCAACGTGCGTGGGCTGAAGCAGAAGCGAAAGCGCGCCGCGCACGCTGATTGTCGGTAGCCCTTGCTAGGGTATTCGTAGATATGTTCGGATAGTCCGCTAACCTCAGGAGCCGGGTCTTGATCAGTTTTCTCCGTGGAACAGTTGCCCACGTTGGCTTGTCGACCGCCGTGATCGACCTCAACGGTGCGGGAATGAGCGTCTTCGCAACGCCGCAGACCTTGAACCACCTAAAAGTAGGCGCCGAGGCGAAGCTCTTCACTTCCATGATCGTCCGTGAGGATTCGCTCACGTTGTTCGGCTTCGCCGATGATGATGAGCGCGAGGTCTTCGATGTCCTGCTGAGTGTGAGTGGCGTCGGGCCACGGCTGGCTCTGGCCGTACTTGCGGTGCACGAGCCGGAAGCGATCCGCGTAGCTGCGCACACCGGCGATGGCAAAGCGTTCACCAAAGTCCCGGGCATTGGGCCCAAAGTCGCAGGCCGGATAGTCCTTGAACTGGCCGGAAAGCTGGTCCCGCACGGCACAGGCACGGGCACAGCACCCGCAGTGATCAATACCGTGGAATGGAAGCCCCAGGTAGTGGCTGCCATGACCAGTCTGGGGTGGTCCGAGAAGGACGCCGCGGGAAGCATCGACAAAGCAATGGCCGATTCCCCCGAGCTTGCCGATGACGGTAACGTGGCGCAAATCCTGCGGGCCACATTGCGCTGGCTGGGGCAGGACGGCGCGCGCGCCGGAAACCGTGTAGGTACCCGTGGCTGAGCAATCGCTCGTTGCCGGGGGAGAGGAGCCGGAGGAGCGCGTCATTGAAGCCGCCCTCCGGCCCAAAAACTTGCATGATTTTGTTGGCCAGCACCGTGTTCGCAAGCAGCTTTCGCTGGTGCTTGAAGCTTCGCGGATGCGGGGCCGCAGCGCTGACCACGTACTGCTCTCCGGTCCTCCAGGTCTGGGCAAGACCACCCTTGCCATGATCATTGCCGCGGAGATGAACGCCCCACTGCGTATCAGCAGCGGACCAGCCATCCAGCATGCCGGAGATCTTGCAGCAATTCTTTCCTCGCTGTCCGAAGGGGAGGTGCTGTTCCTTGACGAAATCCACCGCATGTCCCGCCCGGCTGAAGAGATGCTCTACATGGCCATGGAAGACTTCCGTGTGGACATCGTGGTCGGCAAGGGGGCCGGCGCCACCGCCATTCCGCTTGAACTTCCACCCTTCACGCTCGTTGGTGCAACCACGCGCGCCGGGCTTCTGCCGGGCCCTTTGCGGGACCGGTTCGGATTTACCGGCCACCTGGAGTTCTACTCTGTGGCAGAACTCGAACTCGTGCTGCGCCGCTCGGCGGGATTGCTTGACCTGAAGGTCAACTCCGCCGGATTCACGGAGATTGCCGGACGCTCCCGCGGCACGCCACGTATTGCAAACCGCTTGCTTCGCCGTGTCCGCGACTGGGCCCTTGTGCACGGAATCGAACAGATCGACGCGCGTTCGGCGTCGGCGGCCCTGGATATGTACGAGGTGGATGAACGGGGACTGGATCGCCTTGACCGCGCCGTCCTTGAGGCGTTGATTACCAAATTCAATGGAGGACCGGTGGGTCTTTCAACGCTGGCGATCGCCGTGGGTGAGGAGCCGGAGACTGTCGAAACCGTTGCCGAACCGTACTTGGTGCGCGAAGGACTGCTCGGGCGCACACCGCGTGGCCGTATCGCCATGGCATCCGCATGGACACACCTTGGTTATGCCGTACCGGCGGGCGTATTCGGCCAGGAGACACTTGCCTTGTTTGACGAGGATGAAAACCACGCCGAAAGCGTAGATACCATCGGTTAACACGCTGTATTCAGCTTTTCCCACTAGACTGGTATGACGCTCGGCACGTTCGAGTCCTTGATCCATGCGCCCGCTTCGCGGTGAAGCGCGTTGCTGTGCGGGGTTTACTCCCGGGCCGCAGGATCTGCGGGGGACGTTGCCGTGGACCAAAACGTAAGTAAAGAATGGAACTTCCCTGTGGATCCAATGACCATATTGCTGTTCGTCATGCTTGGACTCTTTGTCTTCATGATGTTCCGCCGCAACAAGAAGACCCAGCAGCAGCAGGCTGCGATGCAGTCCAAGTTCGCTCCGGGCGTCGATGTCATGACCAGCTTCGGTCTTTTCGGACGCATCGTGTCCATCGACGAAGCTGAGAACAAGGTTGTTATCGAGCTGTCTCCCGGAAACGAAGCTACGGTTCACCGCCAGGCCGTCACCAAGGTGATTGAAAAGGCTGAAGAGGAAGCCCCCGTCGTTCCGGACGACGCTTCTTCGTTGACCGTTGCTGATGAGACCCCGGCTGCGACTGAGACGCCGGACGAAACCATCGCGCGCCTCAACAAAGAGGACAAGAAGGACAACTAGCACCGTCAGTCGCGGCAACACCGCGCAAGGACACTTCTACGGCAGCCGAAAGCCGCCGGCAGACGCTTACCAGCGCCCGCCGGCGGCTGTCCGGCGATAAAAGGAAGATCGATAATGGCACGGACCGGCCCCAAAAACTCAGCCCGCAGGGTGCTGACTTGGCTTGGAGCAATATTCGTTGTACTCACCGCTGTCCTGGCTGGCGGAGTCATTTCCGGCCATGCAAGCTGGGCTCCCAAGCTTGCCTTGGACCTTGAGGGCGGCACCCAGATGATCCTGGCACCGCGGGTAGAGGGTTCCAGCGAGATCACCGAGGAACAACTCAACCAGGCAGTTGCCATCATCCGGCAGCGTGTAGACGGCTCCGGTGTTGCCGAAGCCGAGATCAGCACCCAGTCGGGGCGGAACGTGGTGGTGAGCCTCCCGGGGACTCCATCCAAGGAAACCCGTGACCTTATCCAGGCGTCGGCGGACATGAACTTCCGCCCGGTGATCGCTGCGGCTGATCCTGCGGCCATCCCTGTCGAATCCCGTACGCCGGATGACAAGCTGCCCAAGCCCACCGCAGAACCCACCAACGCGAGCGACACCAACTGGGTGACTCCGGAGGTCTACAAGGAATTCGAGGCGCTTGACTGCGTCAACCCTTCCGCCGAGAAGCGGGACCGTTCCGATCCGGCGAAGCCGCTGGTGACTTGTGAACCGGCAACGGACAAGACTCCCGCCATCAAGTACATCCTTGGTCCGGTGGAGGTCAAAGGCCAGGACATCAGCTCCTCGTCCTTCTCGCAGGTCCAGGGCGCACAGGGCTCGGTGACAAATTCCTGGGGTGTGAACATCACGTTCAACGCCGAGGCAACTGCCAAGTTCAAGGAAGTTACGGAGCGGCTAAACCAGTTCTACACCGCGTCCCTTGCCCAGGGCGGCAACGACCCCAAGGCACAATTCGCCATTGTCCTTGATGACAAGGTCATCTCAGCACCGAGGTCCCTTGCTGTCATCACTGACGGAAAACCGCAGATCACGGGTAACTTCACCCAGGCCTCTGCAAAGGCGCTGTCCGACCAACTCCGCTACGGCGCTTTGCCGATCTCCTTCGAGATCCAGTCCCAGGAACAGATCTCTGCCACGCTCGGTGGCGATCAGCTCCGGCTCGGCCTGCTGGCCGGCCTGATCGGCCTGTTGCTGGTGGTTGTTTACTCGCTGTTCCAGTACCGGGCGCTTGGCTTTGTCACAATCGCTTCCCTGGTTGTCGCCGGTGGCTTGACCTACCTCGCCATCGCCATTTTGGGTTGGACTGAAAACTACCGCCTTTCCCTGGCAGGTGTTGCCGGCCTGATCGTTGCCATCGGACAGACGGCGGACTCGTTCATCGTGTACTTCGAACGAATCCGCGATGAACTTCGTGAGGGCCGCGGGCTCGTGTCCGCCGTCGAGAATGGCTGGAAGCGCGCCAAGCGGACTGTGCTGGCTTCCAAGGCAGTGAACCTGCTGGCAGCGTTGGTCCTTTATTTCGTGGCTGTCGGCAATGTCCGTGGCTTCGCGTTCACTCTTGGCCTCACGGCTGTCGCTGACCTCATCGTGGTGTTCCTGTTCACGCATCCGATGCTGCAGGTCCTTGCCCGCACGAAGTTCTTTGGCGAAGGCCACAGGTTCTCCGGACTCTCACCTGACCGTCTGGGGGCTGTCCCGTTGTATCGGGGAGCCGGACGCCTCCGCACACCTGGCGAGAAGCCGGCCGTTGTCCGTGCACGCAATACAGGTGCCGCGGCTGAAGCAGAACGCCGCATGACCATCGCCGAACGGCGCCTCGCCGAGAAGGGCCAACTGACCGGTCCTTCCAACGGCACCAAGGAGGAGAAGTAATGACCACGAGCTTCGCGACCTTCGGCAACGAGCTTTACACGGGCAAGCGCTCCTACAACTTTGTTGATTCCAAGAAGATCTGGTTCATCATTGCTGCGGTCGCTGTGGCCCTCTCCATCCTGATCCCGGTTTTGAAGGGTGGCTTTAACCTCGGCATCGAGTTCCGGGGCGGTTCGGAGTTCACGGTCTCCAACGTGAAGACCACCGATGCGGGCCTGGGCGAAAAGGCTGTCCATGACGTCGTATCCGGTGCCGTTCCCCGTGTTGCGAACGTGGCGGGCAACACCATGCGGATCCAGACGGATCAGCTGACCGATGACGAAACCAACCGCATCAAAGAGGGCCTGACCACCGCTTACGGTGTAACGGACAACGAAGTCACATCAAACTTCGTTGGCCCCACGTGGGGCCAGGATGTCACACGCCAGGCACTCATCGGGCTGGTCGTGTTCGTTGGCCTCGCAGCTGTCCTCATGGCTTTGTATTTCCGGACCTGGAAGATGTCACTCTCTGCCTTGGTGGGCATGCTGGTCACGATGTTCACCACAGCGGGCGTCTACGCCCTGAGTGATTTCGAGGTGACGCCATCGGCCATCATCGGATTCCTGACAGTCCTGAGCTATTCGCTGTATGACACCGTGGTGGTCTTCGACAAGATCCGCGAGAACACAGCAGACATTTCCACTTCCACGCGCCGGACCTTCGGTGAAGAGGTCAACCTCGCGGTCAACCAAACCCTGGTCCGCTCCATCAATACCATGATGGTTGCCGTCCTTCCGGTTGCGGCGATCCTCTTCATCGGGGCCGGATTGCTGGGCGCAGGAACGCTGCGGGACCTTTCCCTGGCGCTGTTCGTCGGAATCCTCATCGGAACGGCAGCGACCATCTTCATTGCGGCACCGCTCTACGCCTGGCTGCGCCAAGGCGAGCCGGACCTCGTGAAGCAGGCCAAGAAGGTGGCCCACCGCAGGGCCGAGGCCACTGTTTAGGCTCGTTCCATCAGGCATTACGCGCTGGAAAAGGACCCCGCTTTACAGCGGGGTCCTTTCTCGTTGACTTGCCGGGGCGCGCGTCATGTGCTGTCCGGTTGCGGAAGCATTCGCCTGCGGGAATAGACTGGAAGAATTAAATAGGTCGTGAGGGGTACTTCTGTGGAAGAACGTGCGACGTCGGCACCACCGACGGGCGGGGAGGACAGTCACCACGGTGTGACGGTTCCGGCAACAAGCGTGGCTGGACGGACTGCTGGTACGGTTCCAGTCGATACTCCCGGCGTGCGTCCAACCTTTCCGGGTCGGCGGGAACGCACGCGATCCAGGCTTGCGCGGTTGACCGGCCGGGGGATGGCGCCGTACTCGCCGATTCTGGAACCGCTCCTGCGAACGGTGCGGGCCAACAACCCCAAAGAAGACTTCGACCTCATTCAGCGCGCATTCGCGGTAGCAGAGCGCAGCCACCAGGGGCAGAAGCGCAAGAGTGGTGATCCGTACATCACCCACCCGGTGGCAGTAGCCACCATCCTTGCTGAGCTCGGGATGACAGGGACCACCCTGGCCGCTGCGTTGCTCCACGACACCGTGGAGGACACCCCCTACACACTGAATGACCTCACCCGCGACTTCGGCCCGGAAGTTGCCATGCTTGTAGACGGCGTGACCAAACTGGACAAGGTCAGCTTCGGCGAAGCGGCCCAGTCGGAGACGGTCCGCAAGATGGTCGTGGCCATGGCCAAGGACATCCGTGTCCTGATGATCAAACTTGCCGATCGCCTCCATAATGCCCGTACGTGGCGGTTCGTTTCGGCAGAATCCTCGTCCCGTAAAGCCCGCGAAACGCTGGAGATCTTCGCTCCCCTTGCACACCGCCTGGGTATGAACACCATCAAGTGGGAGCTGGAGGATCTGTCCTTCGCGGCGCTCTACCCCAAGGTGTACGAAGAAATCGTCCGCATGGTGGGGGACCGCACACCCGAACGCGAGAAGAGCCTGAGCGTAATCCGCAACCAGATTGCCGATGATCTTCGGACTGCGCGGATCAAGGCGACCATTACCGGCCGGCCCAAGCACTACTACTCGATCTACCAGAAGATGATCGTCCGCGATAAGGACTTTGACGACATCAACGACCTCATGGGCGTTCGCGTCCTGGTTGATTCGGTGCGGGATTGTTACGCGGCACTTGGTACCCTGCACTCGCGATGGAACCCTCTCCCAGGGCGGTTCAAGGACTACATCGCCATGCCGAAGTTCAACATGTACCAGTCTCTTCACACCACGGTCATCGGCCCGGGTGGAAAGCCCGTGGAAATCCAGATCCGCACCCATGAGATGCACCGCCGGGCGGAGTACGGCGTCGCAGCCCACTGGAAGTACAAGGATCAACCCAACCGTACTGCGGTGGGCCCGGGCAGCCCACGCGACGGCGATATGGGCTGGCTGCGGTCCTTGGTGGACTGGCAGCAGGAAACTTCGGACCCGGGCGAATTTCTTGATTCACTCAGGTACGAGATCAACGCACGGGAAGTCTTCGTCTTCACGCCCAAGGGCGAAGTCATGGCCTTGCCTGCTGGATCGACCCCGGTGGACTTCGCGTACGCGGTTCACACGGAAGTGGGGCACCGGACCATCGGAGCCCGCGTTAACGGCAAGCTTGTGCCGCTCAACAGCGAGCTGAACCATGGCGACTGGGTGGAGATCTTCACCTCCAAGGCCGAGGGGGCGGGTCCAAGCCAGGACTGGCAACACTTCGTCAAGTCGGCACGGGCCCGGAACAAGATCCGCCAGTGGTTCACCAAGGAACGCCGTGAGGAAGCGATTGACCGCGGCAAGGACATGCTGACGCGGGCAATGCGAAAGCAGAACCTCCCACTGCAGCGACTCATGACGCATGATGCGCTGTCAGCCGTCGCCGAGGACTTCCACTACGTTGACATCTCCGGTCTGTACGCAGGAGTGGGTGACGGGCACACGTCTGCCCAGTCCGTCATGGAGAAGCTCGTAGAGCACCTTGGTGGACACGAGACCCCGGATGAGGACCTTGACGAGGTCAGCATTCCTACGCAGGTAGCCAAGTCCAAGTTTTCCGATTCCGGTGTCATTGTTCGCGGCGTGGGAGACGTGTGGGTCAAACTGGCCCGATGCTGCACCCCTGTGCCCCCTGACCCCATTCTTGGATTTGTCACCCGCGGTTCCGGCGTGTCGGTCCATAGGACTGATTGCACGAACGTCTCCGGGTTGCGTGACCAGCCGGACAGGATCGTCGAGGTCGAGTGGGCACCAACACAGTCCAGCGTCTTCCTGGTGGAGATTCAGGTGGAAGCCTTGGACAGGAAGTCACTCCTGTCCGATGTCACGCGTGTCCTGTCTGAAAACCATGTGAACATCCTTGCGGCTTCGGTGCACACCTCAAGCGACCGGGTGGCGATCTCCAAATTTGCCTTCGAAATGGGTGACCCAAAGTATTTGCACCATGTTCTCAGCGCGGTGCGGCGTATTGACGGGGTCTTCGATGTGTACCGCACCACGGGTAACAGGCGCAGGAGCTAGTTCGGGGACACGAGCCGTGCGAGCGTAGCGAGCGCACGCTTCTTGTGGGGAACCCGCGGCGCTGCCTCCACGGCAAGGGTGAGCAAACGGAGCCTGATGCCCAGATCGGGGTCGTCCAGGAGTCGCCGCAGTGCCGGCACGGCCTGGTCCGGCTCAACGTGCAGGGCAATGTCCGCTGCTGTTCGCAGGGGGCTGCTCACCAGCATGCCACCAACGCTTACAACGTCCAGTTGGCCAAGCCGGACCTCATGGAGGTTGCACCCCCGGGCGCTGCGCACGCTGGAGATACGATGCTTGGCATCCACCAGGAGTGATAACCGCTCCGGAGGGCTCGCACACCCGTAGATCCAGGCCGCGGTAAGCCTGCCCGCCACCACCTTGGTGCGCATCCTGTCCGGGACAGTCAGGGCAGCTGCACGGGCGCGGAGGCGGGGCGTGACTGCAACGCCGGGCGACGCATAGCTCCTGCCGTACAAGGGAAGCAGGACGCCATCCAGTGCCATGCCCTGCAATTCAGGCCAGGTGAAGATGCGGCTGGGTGCGTAGAGCTCGGCGAGCACGGGTTCCTGCAGTTGCGGGGCTGTGACGGGTGGGACCATTCATTGATCATTCCGTGTCCTGGCCGCAACAGTACAGGCCCTGCACCGGTCATGTGGATAACCGGTACAGGGCCTGCAGATAAACAGGGGCTCAACATGAACCCAAGGGTGGGTCAGGCGAGGTCGCTCGCTGAGCGCTGGATCTGGTCCAGCCACGCCTGACGTGCTTCAAGAGCTTCCCGCGCAGCCTTGATGCGGCGCTGGTCTCCGGCTTTTTCAGCTTTCTCCAGATCCTCCTTGAGCCCGGCGATCGCGGACTCAAGCTGCGACAAAGCGCTGTTGGTGCGGGCCTTGGTCTCCGGATTGCTCCGGCGCCACTTCTCCTCCTCAGCCTCGCGGACCGCGTCCTCCACCTTGCGAAGGCCGGCCTCGATGCGGCCCATGTCCGCCCTCGGGACCTTGCCGGCATCTTCCCAGCGGTCACGAATGGACTGCAGGGCCTTCTTGGTTGCGTTGAGATCGTTGATCGGCAGCAGCGCCTGGGCCTCAGCTACCAGCTGCTCCTTCACTGCAAGGTTGGCGGTGTACTCCTGGTCGATCTGGTCGTTCGCAGCCTGCCGGTTGCTGAAGAACACATCCTGCGCGGCCCGGAAACGGCCCCAGAGGGCGTCGTCATCCTTGCGGCTGGCGCGCGGGGTGGCCTTCCACTGATCCATGAGCCTGCGGTATTCACCGGCGGCGTAACCCCAGTCAGTGGAAGAGGAAAGCGCCTCGGCCTCTGCGATCAACGCTTCCTTGGCCACCTTGGCCGCAGAATTGTTGCTGTCCAGCTGCGAGAAGTACGCGCGGCGATGGCGATCGAATACAGTGCGTGCCGAGCGGAAGCGCTTCCATAGTGCGTCTTCATTGCTCCGGCCAAGACGGACACCGCTCTTCTGCGCAGCCTTCCACGTCTCGAAGAGTTCGTTCATTCGCGCACTGGACGTCTTCCATTGGATTTGCGCAGGATCCTGGCCAGCGATGGACTCCGCCTCTGCCACGATGGCTTCGCGCGCAGCAAGCTCGTTGGCGCGGACGGCTTCATGGGCCGCTTTCTCGGACTTTTCCAGCTCGGCGATCTGTTCGGACAGCGTGTCCAGGCGTGCTTCGGCAGAACGGATATCGCCCACCATGTTGCGCTCTGCGAGCTGCTCGCGGAGGTGGGTCACCGTCTTCTGCATGTCCGTTGCCGGGGCTTTGGATTCCACGCGGTGTTCCAGCAGGACTATCTGGGCAATGACGTCGTCGTACTTCCGGGCGAAGTAGCCCAGGGCTTCGTCAGGGCTGACACCGGGATACTGGCCAACGGCAATCTCTTCGCCATCCAAAGTGAGGAATACGTGGCCGTCACCTTCGGCGCGTCCCCACTTGGCTGCCTCTGCAAGCGAGGCGGCAGACACTGCAGGCGCAGCAGGAACGACGGCGGCAGGCGCCTTCGGGCGGGCCGCAAAGGCAGCAGGGGAAGGAGCGGGACGCGAATCGGCAGGCTTGGCTTCCTCCGCTGCGGGTGCCGCCTCAGCCGCTGGTGCTTCCTCCGCTGCGGGTGCCACCTCAGCCGCTGGTGCAGGCGTTTCTTCTGTCGCAGGCGTTTCTTCAGCGGCAGGGGCCTCGGCTGCTGCCGGTGTTTCGTCGGCCGCAACTGCGGGAGTTTGTTCAGTCGCAGGTGCTGCTTCAGTGCCGTTCAGGCTGTTTGCCTCGACTGCGTCTTGGTTGGCCACTACTGCTGTTTCGTCGGATTTCTGACTGTCTGTCACCGCTAAAAGTCTTTCGCTTGGAGGGACTGCTAAGGTACTGCACCCCGGACCGGGGCCAAAGGCTGGTTACTTCAGAGAAAACGAGTCTATCGTGACAGGTGCCACAGGGGCGCCGTCGGTCGCGTTTTCGCCCGGTTTCAGGCCGGCCGCAGCGATTTTCGTGACCACGTCCAAACCACTGGTGACTTTGCCGACCACTGTGTAACCACCGGCCGTGTCCGCAGGAATTGTCGTGTCCTTATACACAATGAAGAACTGATGACCGTTGCCGTAGGCGTTGTTTCCCGAACGGGCGACGGCGATTGTTCCAGCCGGGTATGTGTTGTCCGTTGGTGTGTTCTCCAGGGGACCCCAGCGGTAATTGGGATCATCTGAGCCGTCTTCGGACTTGGCTCCGCATTGCAGGAGGCCGAACGTGTCGGACGTTGTCAGGCGGTGGCAGAAGGCTCCGTTGTAGTAGCCGGCATCGGTGAGGGACTTGATGACGGCCGCCGCCTGGGGTGCAGCAGTTCCGTTCAGTTCCACTCCCACAACGCCGCTGTTCAGTGCGAGCTCACCGGTGAAGGTCTTACCGGCTGCGGTGTCCGGGCTGGGTATGTCTGCGCTGTTGGAGGCCGAAGGAGAGGCCGACGGGGAGTTCAGTCCGGCCTCTGCGGCGGCGAACTCTGCCTCAGTGGGGTTGGAACTGAAAACAGTAAGTTGCAGTACCACCGCGAGGATCACAGCCGCGGCGCCCGCGCCGATGGCAACAGTGTTGTCGCGTTTGCGCCGCTTGCCCTGTTCCTGCCGCAGGGCACGCTTGGCTTCCATCTGCCGGATGCGGCGTCTCGCTTCGCGGTCATCCCGCGACCTTGTTGCCAAGAGTCCTCCTGATTGTGTCCACGTTCGCCGGCCGCCTGCAGGGACCGGGCATGCTGCATTAGATGTGCACGCGCGGAAAGCATAAACTGGCTGCCGCACATAGTTTATGCATGACCGGCTGGACGCCCGCCCCATAATCGCCGAAAAGGCCTTTAAAGCTGCGGTGCTCATTCCTGAGTCAGCTTTCATCGAGGAGATTTATCCACCATGGCACGTACCGCCTCCCTGTCCGGATTCCCCGAGTGGCTTCCCCAGGAGCGGTTGGTGGAGCTCCACGTGCTGGACACACTCCGGAAAACGTTCGAACTGCACGGTTTCTCCTCCATTGAAACGCGTGCCGTTGAAACAGTCGGCCAGTTGCTGCGGAAAGGCGAGATCGACAAAGAGGTCTATGGCCTGAGCCGCCTGCAGGACGACGAAGAAGATTCCCGGTCAAGCACTACGGACAAGGCAGACAAAGCTGATCCGAATGCGCTTGCCCTCCACTTTGACCTCACTGTTCCCTTCGCACGCTACGTCGTGGAGAACGCGGGTTATCTGGCCTTCCCCTTCCGCCGCTACCAGATCCAGAAGGTCTGGCGTGGTGAGCGTCCGCAGGAAGGCCGTGCCCGCGAATTCACCCAGGCAGACATTGATGTGGTGGGCGATGGCGAGTTGCCGTTCCGCTACGACGTCGAAATTGCGCTGGTCATCGCCGAGGCCCTGAGCGCCCTCCCGATTCCGGACTTCCGCCTCAGGATCAACAACCGCAAGCTGGCTGAGGGCTTCTACCGCGGTATTGGCCTGACTGATACGGCCGGAGTCCTGCGGAGCATCGACAAACTGGAAAAGATTGGCGAAGGCAAAGTCGCTGAGCTGCTCAAGAGCGAGCTTGGCGCCTCGGATGAGCAGGCCGCACTGGCGCTCAAGCTTGCCACCATCCGCACCGAGGACACCTCGTTCGTGGAGCAGGTACGTGCCCTTGGGGTGACTGATGACCTTCTCGAGGAAGGCTTGAGCGAGCTCCAGCAGGTCATTGAGGCCGCCGTCCAGCGCGCACCCGGCAAGGTGGTCGCAGACCTCAGTATCGCCCGGGGACTGGACTACTACACGGGAACCGTCGTCGAAACCGTCCTGGTAGGACACGAACAACTTGGCTCCATTTGCTCGGGCGGCCGGTACGATGCCCTGGCCAGCAAGGGAAACCGGAAGTTCCCGGGCGTCGGCCTGTCCATCGGCGTCACCCGCCTGGTCTCGCGGATCCTGAGCCAGGAGCTTGCAACGGCTACCCGTGCGGTGCCCACTGCTGTCCTGGTCGCTTTGAACAACGACGACAGTTGGTCCGCGGCACAGGACGTCGCCGCACAGCTTCGCGGCCGCGGTATTGCTACTGAAGTTGCCGCGAAAGCTGAAAAGTTCGGCAAGCAGATCAAGTTCGCGGATCGTCGCGGAATTCCGTTTGTTTGGTTCACTGACGATGACGGCAAGCACCAGGTCAAGGACATCCGGTCCGGCGTGCAGGTGGACGCGGACCCGGCCACTTGGTCGCCGTCGGAGGAAGATCTGCACGTCCGTGTCATCACCGCCTGACCCAGGCCAGGTGATTCAGCCGCGGCCGGGGCGGGTAAACTCGGACGGGATCGTCTTTGCAATGATCCCTTGAAAATTCATGCTGAAAGGAATGCTGTGCTGCGCACACATGACCTCGGATCACTTCGCTCCGAGCACATTGGACAAACCGTTACCCTGGCCGGCTGGGTGGGCCGCCGCCGTGATCACGGTGGCGTTGCATTCGTTGACCTTCGTGACGCTTCCGGTGTCGCCCAGGTGGTTGTCCGTGAAGAAGAGGTCTTCCACGGCCTGCGGAACGAATATGTCCTGCAGGTGACGGGTACCGTCAACAAGCGTCCTGAAGGCAATGAAAACCCTGCGCTGGCTACCGGCGAGATCGAGGTCATTGCGGACAAGGTCATCATCCTGAATACCTCGGACCCCCTGCCGTTCCAGATCGACGAGCACGTCGAAGTGGGCGAAGAAGCACGCCTTAAGCACCGCTACCTTGACCTTCGCCGCCCTGGCCCCGCACGGAACATCCGCCTCCGCTCAGAGGCAAACCGCATTGCCCGCGAGTTGCTGCACCAGCGGGGCTACATCGAGATTGAAACACCCACGTTGACGCGCTCGACGCCGGAAGGTGCCCGCGACTTCGTCGTCCCCGCGCGGCTTGCCCCGGGTTCCTGGTACGCGCTGCCGCAGTCGCCGCAGCTTTTCAAGCAGCTGCTCCAAGTGGGTGGATTCGAAAAGTACTACCAGATCGCCCGCTGCTACCGTGACGAAGACTTCCGCGCGGACCGCCAGCCCGAATTCACCCAGTTGGACATCGAGGCCAGCTTCGTTGACCAGGACGATGTCATCGAGCTCGGTGAAGCAATTGTGAAGGCCCTGTGGCAGCTGATCGACGTCGAGGTCCCCACGCCCATCCGGCGCATGACGTACCTGGACGCCATGGCAAAGTACGGTTCCGACAAGCCGGACCTGCGCTTCGGCCTGGAGCTGACCGAGTTGACGGAGTTCTTCAAGAACACCAACTTCGGCGTCTTCAAGGCACCTTATGTTGGCGCCGTCGTGATGCCAGGGGGCGCTACGCAGGCGCGCCGTGCCCTGGATGCCTGGCAGGAATGGGCCAAGCAGCGTGGCGCAAAGGGATTGGCCTACGTTCTTTACAAGGAAGACGGCGAACTCGCCGGCCCCGTGGCCAAGAACCTCACCGACGAAGAGCGGGCCGGCCTGGCCGACGCCGTTGGTGCCAAGCCGGGTGACTGCATCTTCTTCGCCGCCGGCGAGAAGTCCGCATCACGGGCCCTCCTTGGCGCTGCACGAGTTGAAATTGGCCACCGCACTGGCCTGATCGATCCCAACGACTGGGCCTTCGTATGGATCGTGGACGCGCCGATGTTCGAGCCCGCTGCCGCTGCCGTTGCCTCCGGTGACGTCGCTGTGGGTGCCGGGCAGTGGACAGCCGTGCACCATGCCTTCACCTCTCCCAAGCCGGAGTTCCTTGACACCTTTGACAAGGATCCTGAGTCGGCTCTGTCCTACGCCTACGACATCGTGTGCAACGGCAACGAAATCGGTGGTGGATCCATCCGTATCCATGAGCGCGAAGTCCAGGAACGCGTCTTCCAGCTCATGGGCCTGGACAAGGAGGACGCCCAGACCAAGTTCGGCTTCCTGTTGGAGGGCTTCAAGTACGGCGCGCCACCGCACGGCGGCATCGCACTGGGTTGGGACCGCGTAGTGGCTTTGCTCGCCGGTGTCGAGTCCATCCGCGACGTCATCGCCTTCCCGAAGACCGGCAACGGCTTTGACCCGCTGACCGCCGCTCCTGCCCCGATTACGGCACAGCAGCGGAAGGAAGCCGGCGTCGATTTCAAGCCGGAAACCAAGCCTGCGGCCAAGCCGGAGACCAAGTCCGAATAAGACGGTAGCCAAGGGCTCCCCACTCATGTGGGGGGCCCTTGGTGTTCCTGCAGATGAAAGGCGCCGGGATGTTGGAACAAGCATTCTTGGAAACCCTCATGGATAAGGCGTGGCCGGCCGTGGAGCGCAATGACACGGGGGAGTGGGTGCTCCGCGCGTCCTCCGGGGTCACTCAGAGGGCGAACTCCGTGTGGCCGAGGAGCCTGCCTGGCGCGGCCGGAACTGCTGGCCTGGGCGGAACGGAAGACATAGCGCGGTCAGTCAGTTCGGCATCAGCCTGGTACAGGCAGCGGCGTCTCCCGCTCATTTTCCAGATATTCGATGACTCCCGTAGTGCAGGCCTTAACGCCGTCCTGGACGGGCAACGCTTCACCAGACAGTCCGAAACCCTGATTATGGTCCGGGGCATGGACGCCTTGGAGACCTTAAGTGCCGGGCCCAAGGGCGTAGAGGTCTCGGACACGCCCACCGATGAATGGCTTCGCTTGTGGTGGTCCGTGGATGGTCGCGGTGGCGAGGTGGAACTCGAGGTTGCCCGCACCATTCTTACCGGATGCAAGTCTCTGTACGCGCTGGTGAGGGACGACGACGGCATACCGGCCGCCGTCGGACGCCTCGCCCTGGTGGACGGCTGGGGAGGCCTCTACACGATGGCGACCTCGGTCACCCACCGCAGGCGGGGATACGCGACGATGGTCCTGTCAGCGCTGCTGGAGCAGGGGGCGGCCCGCAATCTCCAAGGTTTTTGGCTGTTGGTCACTGCATCCAACCGCGGTGCCCAGGCGTTGTATTCGCGGGCCGGGTTCGTGGAACAAGGAAGCTATCTGTATCGGCAGGCTCCTTTGAGGCGGGCGCCGGGAGGCTGCTGAGCCGTAGTTACGGTGCTGGATCAGTCACCAGGATCCGGATGGAACAGGCATCCGAAGCAGCTTTTGCAAGCGCAGCAGTTTTGGGTTCCTGTACGTCCAGGAAGGCAAGTTGGCTTCGGCTGGCCAGGGCCCGCAGGGAGGGTTGCGCCAGGACCAGGTCCACCAAGGCTCTGTCCCCGCCGGGAACAATGTACTCAACACGGTGGCCGGCGAAAATGCGCGCGGCCTGTTCCGCTGCGGAGTCCACCAATGCGTCCGCCTGGTTGGAGCGGCGCCGGGCATAACGTTGTTGGGATTGGCCACCTGCAGCCGTTCTGGACTGAACATAGCGGTTACCGCTTTTGGATTCCAGGACCTTGCTGCCGCTCGCCACGGCCACAGCGAAACCGCCCCGACGCACCAGCAGGATACCCAGACCACGTTCCTGGCCTGCAAGAGCGGCAAGCCGTTCGATGTCAGTGGCGCCACGGCCTGGACGTCCATCGACCGGCCAGGGTGCCTTCAGGAGGGCAGAAGCCCCGTCAGCGGCGCGGAGGAGGAGGCCGCCGTCGTCAGTCTCTTCAGTGAGTGGGCCATGGCTTCCGGCAAAGCGATCCACCCAACCCACCAGCCGTGATGCCGGCACGAGGGCCGTGCGGCTGGAGGCCCTCGGCGGCCGTTGTTGCGGGGCGGATGCGCGGCGGTCCACGTCGATGTCTCCTTTGTTGGAACTATGAGTAGCCTATCCATGTGGAAGATCTCTTTGGTGCCGGTGCAAACAACGACGACGAGTCGGAGGATCTGCCTGCCGCAGGGGGAGCCTCCGACGCCGCGTGGATGGCGTCCCAGCGGAGCCCGCTGGCAGTTCGGATGCGCCCCCGGACCTTGGATGACGTGGTGGGTCAACAGCACCTGTTGGGACACGGTTCCCCGCTTCGCCAGCTCGCCGCGGGCGCAGAAGCTGCCGGCCCGGCAGGGCCCAGTTCAGTCATTCTGTGGGGGCCTCCGGGGACTGGAAAGACCACCTTGGCGCACGTCATTGCCCGCGGGCCGGGGCGGAAATTCGTGGAGTTGTCTGCCATTACCGCCGGCGTGAAGGATGTCCGCCGCGTGATGGATGAGGCATTGACCGCCCGGGACCTCTATAAGAAGACCACCGTCCTTTTCCTTGACGAAATCCACCGTTTCAACAAGGCACAGCAGGACGCACTGTTGCCTGGCGTTGAAAACCGGTGGGTGGTCCTGGTGGCTGCAACCACGGAGAACCCGTCGTTCTCGGTGGTGTCACCTCTACTTTCCCGCTCCCTCCTGTTGACGTTGAAACCACTGACGGATGACGACATTGCCGGTCTGTTGCAGCGGGCTGTTGCTGATGCCCGTGGCCTTGCCGGGCGTGTGGAACTCAGTCCCGAGGCTTTGGATCACTTGGTGCGGCTCTCCGGAGGTGACGCCCGAAGGGCCCTGACTGCCCTGGAAGCTGCGGCCGGCGTCGCGTTCGGAGACAGCAATGCCGTTTCAACCGTCGTCGAAGGGGAAGGCGGAACCGACGGGACCAGCGTCATGGACGGGACCAACGTCACCGACGACGGCGAACCGGGGCTTGCCGGCGACGGCGCCCCCGACGCTCCGGTGCTGGTGGAACTCAAGCACACCGAGCGTGCCCTGGACGCCGCTGCTGTTCGTTATGACAGGGCCGGCGACCAGCACTACGACGTCGCCAGTGCGTTCATCAAGTCCATCAGGGGCTCGGACGTTGATGCCTCCCTTCACTATCTGGCGCGGATGCTGGAGGCGGGGGAGGACCCGAGGTTCGTGGCGCGGCGCATCATCATCTCCGCGGCGGAAGACATCGGCATGGCCGATCCCACCGCTTTGCAAACAGCTGTGGCAGCGGCACAGGCGGTCCAGTTGATAGGGATGCCGGAAGGCCGGATTGTCCTGGCCGAAGCTGTTGTCCACCTTGCCACCGCTCCCAAGTCCAATGCGGCGTACATGGGCTTGAACAAGGCAGTTGCCGACGTCCGTGCCGGTTTCGGCGGCGGCATCCCCATGCATCTGCGCGACGCGCACTATCCAGGTGCCAAGCAATTGGGACATGGCAAGAGCTACAAGTACGCGCATGATGAACCGCATGGGGTGGCGACCCAGCAGTACCCGCCGGATGACCTCGTGGGAAAGGACTACTACGAGCCAACCAACAACGGCGCCGAACGCGATATAACTGCCAGGCTGGAACGGCTCCGGAAGATCGTCCGGGGACAGTAGCGTGGTAGGATAGTTCCTTGTCTGGCATGACCCGACGCACAATCCCTTTGAAGATTCCTTCAATGGAGCTGTGCCGCGGGCCAGTAGCAAAAGGCAGCGGTTGGCCGATGCTCTCCCTGATGGAGGCCAGTAACACTGACACACCGCAGTAATTGGAAGGACACAAGTGGCTAACAACACTCGTGCTCGCCGTACCGCACGCCTTTCGCGTGCACTCGGCATTGCTCTGACCCCCAAGGCCGCCAAGTACATGGAGCGCCGCCCGTACGGCCCCGGTGAGCACGGCCGTGCCCGCAAGAAGCAGGACTCCGACTACGCCGTACGTCTGCGCGAAAAGCAGCGTCTCCGCGCCCAGTACGGCATCCGTGAAGCCCAGATGACCCGTGCCTTCGAAGAAGCACGCCGCACCAAGGGCCTCACCGGTGAAAACCTGGTTGAGCTGCTCGAAATGCGTTTGGACGCCCTCGTACTGCGTGCAGGCTTCGCCCGCACCATCGCACAGGCCCGCCAGCTCGTTGTGCACCGCCACATCATGGTTGACGGCATCCGCGTGGACCGCCCGTCCTTCCGCGTTGGCGAAGGCCAGCTCATCCACGTTCACAGCCGCTCCGAGGTCATGGCTCCGTTCCAGGTCGCAGCTGCTGGTGCCCACGCCCTGAACAACGTGCCGGCATACCTGGACGTCAAGCTGGACGCCCTGCAGGCCCGCCTGGTTCGCCGCCCGAAGCGCTCCGAGGTCCCCGTGATCTGCGAAGAGCAGCTCGTCGTCGAATTCTACGCTCGCTAAATTCAAGCAGCGATTACAAAGAAAGCCCGTGGCACACGCCGCGGGCTTTCTTTGTAGGTAGGGTACTGACGTTTTTTCGATAGGGTACTGGGGAGGCCTTGGTCGAAGCCGGATACCGGCCGTGCCGGGCAGCGCAACAATCTAGGAGATGAATTCTATGTCTGGTGGCGACATCGCCGGCCTGATTGCGGCAGGAGTGTTCGCACTGCTGGTCCTGCTGTTGGCCGTGCCTATCCTGAAGCTCGGTGGCGTCTTTGACGAAGTGCGCACCACCATCCGATCCATCAGCGACGGGGCGACGCCCCTCATGGACGAAGTAACCGCAACGGTTTCCACTACCAACCAGCAACTGAAAAAAGTCGACGGCATCGCATCGAACGTGTCCGACGCATCGGCGAACATTTCCGCCCTGTCCTCGCTGGTGGCTGCGACTGTTGGTTCGCCGCTGATCAAGGTTGCAGCCTTCAGCTATGGTGTCCGTTCGGCCTTCGCAGGCCGTCGCGCTCCTTCCTCCGGCCGTCGCAGCCGCTGAACCAATTGGAGACCAGGAACACATGAAAAGAATCGTTTGGATGGGCATTGGGGTGGCGATTGGCGTTATTGCCTTCCGCAAGGTCACCGAGGCCAAGGCCACTATCGGCCCGGATGGCTTGAACCGTGCAGTTGGGCGCCTTGCCGACGGCTTGTTCGATTTCGCGGATGCGGTGCGCTCAGGCATGCATGAACGCGAAGAGGACTTGAGGTCCGCGCTGGGCATTCAGAGTGCGGATATCAACACCAGCCCCGCCCGGCGCTAGCGAACACGGTTCGCCCCAGAGCCCACAACAAGGCAGAATGGAAAGCTGCGGAACGGCAACGGCCGGTGCCGCGCACAACGTGTGCAGTGAATTGAGAAGGGTAAGTAATCAGCTAATGAAGTCGCAGGAGATCACCAAACGCTGGGTGGACTTTTTTGTCAGCAAGGGCCACACCGCCGTTCCCTCCGCGTCGCTCGTTTCCAGCGACCCGTCACTTCTCTTTACTGTGGCAGGCATGGTGCCGTTCATTCCTTACTTGACGGCCCGCGAAGAGCCTCCTTACACACGCGCCACGAGCGTCCAGAAGTGTATCCGCACCGGCGACATCGAGGAAGTCGGCAAGACGGCACGGCACGGCACGTTCTTCCAGATGTGCGGCAACTTCTCCTTCGGGGACTACTTCAAGGAAGATGCCATCAAGTTCGCTTTCGAGCTGCTCACCAAGAGCGTTGACGACGGCGGCTATGGGCTTCCTGCCGAACGCCTCTGGGTTACGGTCTACGAGGAAGACGACGAAGCCAAAGAACTGTGGCTCAAGAACACGGGCATTCCGGCAGAACGCATCCAGCGCATGGGCAAGTCGGATAATTACTGGCACACGGGCCAGCCCGGTCCCGCAGGCCCCTGCTCGGAGATCTACTACGACCGCGGTCCCGAGTACGGTATTGAAGGCGGCCCCATCGCCGACGAAACGCGCTACATCGAGATCTGGAACCTCGTGTTCATGCAGTACCAGATCGAGAACGTGCGTTCCAAGGTGGACTTCGACATCGTGGGCGAACTGCCGAACAAGAACATTGACACCGGCCTGGGCATGGAACGCCTCGCGATGATCCTCCAGGGCGTCGAGAACATGTATGAGACAGACCAGGTCCGTCCTGTCATTGACAAGGCTGCAGAGCTGTCCGGCCGTGAATACACCTCTGCCGAGTCAGCAGATGACCCCCACCACACTGACGACGTCCGGATGCGTGTTGTTGCCGACCACATCCGCTCGGCCCTGATGCTCATTGCTGACGGAGTAGCACCTTCGAACGAAGGCCGTGGCTATGTCCTGCGCCGGCTGATCCGCCGGGCCGTCCGTGCGATGCGCCTGCTCGGTGTCGAGAAGGCCTGCCTGCCGGACCTTCTTCCTGCTTCCCGTGACGCCATGAAGGGTGTCTACCCGGTAGTGGAGACGGACTTCGCGCGCATCAGCCGTATCGCTTACGCCGAGGAAAAGGCGTTCCTGCGCACCATTGCCTCGGGTACAGCCCGCCTGGAGGATGCAGTGGCCGAATCGAAGGCTGCAGGGGTTCCCTTGTCCGGCGCCGATGCTTTTGCGCTGCATGACACTTACGGTTTCCCCATTGACCTCACCTTGGAAATGGCTGAAGAAGCCGGCCTTAAGGTTGACGAAGCCGGCTTCCGCTCGCTCATGCTTGAACAGCGTCAGCGCGCACAGGCAGATGCCAAGGGCAAGAAGGGCGGCCACGCCGATCTCACCGCCTACCAGGAGATGCTTGGCCAGGGCGAGACTACCTTTACCGGTTACGACGAGCTTGAGGGCGAGTCCAAGGTCCGCGGCATCGTCAGCGGCGGTCGGCGCGTGGCCCACGCTTCCACGGGCGACGAAATCGAAGTGGTCCTCAATGAGACGCCGTTCTATGCAGAAGCCGGTGGACAGTCGGCCGATACCGGCCTGATCACCGGCGACGGATTCGTCGTCGAGGTCCTGGACGTCCAGCGCCCGGTAAAGGGTCTGAGCGTCCATAAGGCAATCGTCCGGGAAGGTGAGATCGCCACCGACGCCCTGGTGCGCGCCGCCGTCGACCGTGAACGGCGCCACGCGGCCGAGCAGGCGCACACTGGGACGCACATTGTGCATGCCGCGCTGCACCAGATCCTGGGCCCGGAAGCTACCCAGCGTGGTTCCTACAACAAAGCCGGCTACCTCCGCTTCGACTTCGCCTGGGGTGAGGGCCTGAGCCCCGCCACGCGTTCGGAAATTGAAGAGGTTTCCAACATCGCCATCCGGAACAACTACCGGGTAGACACCAAGGTCATGGGCTTGGCCGAGGCCAAGGCCCTGGGCGCCATGGCCCTGTTCGGCGAGAACTACGGCAGTGAAGTACGCGTGGTGGAGATCGACGGCGCGTGGTCCCGCGAGCTTTGTGGTGGCACGCACGTGTCCAATACTTCCCTTATTGGCAGCCTTTCCCTGTTGGGTGAGCAGTCGGTTGGTTCCGGAAACCGTCGTGTGGAGGCCTTCGTGGGCTTGGACGCTTTCCGCCACCTGGCGGCCGAGCGGGCACTCGTTACGGAACTCACAGAACTGTTGAAGGTTCCCTCCGGCCAGCTCGCGGACCGCATCTCCAGCACCTTGAACAAGTTAAAGGCAACAGAGAAGGAACTCGACCGCCTTCGCAAGGAGCAGCTGGCTGCAGCGGCCGCCAACCTGGTGGGTACCGCCAAGGACGCCGCGGGTGTGCGGGTTGTAGCCCACGACGCCGGCCAGGTGGGTGGCGCAGACGATCTCCGGAACCTTGCCCTGGACCTCCGCAGCCGTTTGGGATCCGAAGCCGCCACTGTGGCCGTAGCCGGTGTCAGCAACGACCGGCCCGTCATTTTGATCGCCACGAATGAGGCTGCCCGTGAAGCCGGTGTGAAGGCCGGAGCTTTGGTGCGCCTTGCCGCGGGAATCCTCGGTGGTGGCGGCGGCGGCAAGGACGATGTCGCCCAAGGCGGCGGCACCGACGCTGGGAAGGTCTCTGAGGCCCTCACAGCGGTGGTGGATGCGATAGCCAAGCGCTAACGGTGAATTCCAGTACGAACAGCGGCGTCTACCCCCAAGGCATCAAGCTGGGGGTAGACGTCGGCACCGTCAGGGTTGGGCTGGCCATTTGCGACCCCGACGAAATCCTGGCCACGCCTTTCAAGACAGTGGGCCGCGACGCCAAAAAGAACTCCGATGTTCGCGTGGTGGTTAAACAGGCTATGGAAATGCGGGCCGTGCAGATTTTCGTGGGCCTTCCCATGACCATGAAGGGCGAGGAACGAAGCTCCGCGCAGATGGCAACGGAGTACGCCGAACTGCTTGCGGGCGAGCTCGCCCGAACCGGTTTGGACGTTCCCGTGAACCTCGTGGATGAGCGTCTTTCCACTGTTACGGCGCACCGCAACCTGCACGAAGCTGGCATGAGCAGCAAGAACCACCGTAAAGTGGTTGATCAGGTTGCCGCTGCTGGAATACTTCAGCACGCGATCGACATGCAAAAAGCCAGAGGAACGGACGTTGGCCGCCGCGTAAATGCACCGGGGCCGTCCGATACATCCAGCAGTGCCCCAACGCTGCAGGCTTCCTCCGGCCCTGAACCAGATTCTTCTACGAGGGGACTGCAACTGTGAGCCCGGTCAACAACGACCCCTCCAGCGGAACCGCCGGCGGCGGCATGCCGCTGACCCGCAAGGAACTGCGGGCGCGGGAACGATTCCTCGCCACCCAGAACCAGAACGTCGTACCCGTTCCCGAAGCGACGCCGGGGGAAGCAGCGCCTTCGGCTGATGTCGAGCCTGAACTGCCCCGCCCGATCCCCGCGGTTCCCAAGCCAACTGCTGTGCCTGAAGCCCCTGCGCCTGAACCGGTTGCGCCTGAACCTGCCGCGCCCCAACCGGCTGCGTCTGAAACCCCGGCCCCGGAACCTGTGCGGGCTGCTTCTCCGGAGGTCCCGCCAATTCCGGAGGCGTTGCCGACGGTTGCTCCTGCCGAACATGTGGAGCCCGTGCTTTCGGAAGAGGAGCACCATGACGATGCCCTTCCGGTCCCGGCTGTTGCACATGTCTATGCCGGTCATGCCAATGAGGCCCACGACACCTACGGCGTCCACGAAGGCTCGGTCCACGTGGATGATCATGCGTTTGAAGAGCATGCGCCCCAGTACGATTACGAAGCCCACGAAGGGCACATGGAGCTTCACGACGAGCTTCATGACGAGCACCACCACCTCATCGCTCCGGTAGAAGTTACGGCGGCGTCCAAGGCCGCGGCCAAGAAGGCGCGGCGTCGCCGTCGGGTCCTTGCCTTGCTGATCACGCTGGGAGTCTTTGTTGCCGCCATCGCGATCGGGGCACAATTCCTCAAGCCCCTCCTTGGCATGGACAAAGTCACCGATTACCCCGGTCCCGGGACGGGCTCCGTCAGCATTACGGTCCCGGAAGGGGCCGGCCCCAAGGCTGTGGCAACCGCGCTGGTGGAAAACCACGTCGTGGCGGACGCCGATTCCTTCGTCAAGGAGTTCGTGACCGAGGGCGGCGAGCTCTCGCCGGGGGAATTCACCTTCCGTACCGAGATGAAAAACTCCGACGCCGTTGCCGTCCTCGTCAACAAAGACGCTTCCAAGGTGATCTACTTCGCCTTGAGTGCAGGTCTGAGGATCAACGAGTCGCTGGAGGCTATCTCCAAGGGCTCCGGCATCCCCATGGCACAGCTCAACAGCTTCAACCAGGCGCCCGGACAGTTCGGGGTGCCTGCGAAGGCCAAGAACCTGGAGGGCTTCCTCGCTCCCGGAGAGTATCGCTTCCCGCTGGGAACATCGGGTAAGGACATCATCCAGAAGTTGGTCTCCAGCACCCTTGATGAGCTCAAGGCCCAAGGAATTACGGATCCGGCCAAGCAGTACGACACCGTAACCATCGCCAGCATCGTCCAGGCGGAGGGCGGCCAGGCCGACTATGGGAACGTCGCTGGTGCGATCTACAACAGGCTCAAACCGAACAACACCGAGACCAACGGCCTTATCCAGTCCGACGCCACGGTGACTTATGGCCTGGGCAAGAAGTCCTTCCACCTCACGGACGAAGAGAAGGCCGATAAGTCCAACACCTACAACACGTACGCCAACCCAGGGCTGCCCGCCGGTCCGATCGGTTCTCCGGGCAAGACGGCGATCGACGCCGCAGCAAAGCCGACGCAGAACGATTACCTGTACTGGGTCACCATCAACCTGGACACCAAGGAGACCAAGTTCTCCAAGACGCTGGCCGAACACAGCAGGTACGTTGAGCAATACAACGCATGGTGCCAGGCCAACGCCGGACGGTGCGTGTGAGTCGTCGCGCCGCTGTCCTCGGGCACCCGATCTCACATTCGAAGTCCCCGGCGATGCACACTGCCGCCTATGCCAAGCTCGGCGTGGACATCGAATACTCGGCAATCGACCTGACGGTCGATAGGCTTCCGGCCTTCATGGATTCCCTTCGCGGGGACCAATCATGGTGCGGGCTGTCGGTAACCATGCCCTTGAAGTCGGCCATGGTCAGGGAAGTTGACGAGGTCCGGGGCGCTGGCGCCCAGTTGGGCGTTATCAACACTGTGGCCTTTGAGTACGACGGCGGTTCGGCTCGCCGCGTCGGTTACAACACCGATGTCGCGGGCATCGTGGAAGCAGTACGCTACGCGGGAATCTCTTCGGCACCGCATGCTGCTGTCCTCGGCGGCGGAGGAACCTCCGCGGCTGCCATTGCTGCCGTGCACGAGCTCGGGGCCGGGCACGTGGACGTTTTCGTCCGGGATGCCACGCGCGCCGTCGACGCCCAGGCCGCTGCGGCCGCCGTCGGAATTTCCCTGCGGCTCCGCCCCCTCAGTGAGGCGGCCACTGCCGTGGCTGGGTCCGGGCTGGTCATCTCCACCTTTCCACCGCGCGCGGCCGATGCGCTTGCGGAGGAGCTCGCTGCCCTGCCAGGAACAGGGGCAGGGGTTTTGTTGGACGTCGCTTATGACCCGTGGCCCAGCCGCCTCGCCGAGGTTTGGCACGGCCACGGGGGAGCGGTGGTTCCCGGGCTTGAAATGCTGATGTACCAAGCGGCGGAGCAGATCCGGCAGTTCAGTGGCTGTGACGTTGACGCCTCCGTCATAGATGTGATGTGCGACTCAGTTGGGCTTCCCCGGCGAGTGTTCTAGAGGCCTTACATGGCAGGATTGGTTATATGTTGCGTTGGTTGACTGCCGGTGAATCCCATGGTCCGGCTCTGATCGGAATTGTTGAAGGCGTGCCCGCCGGTGTTGAACTCACCAGCGGGCAAATCCGTGATGCTTTGGCGCGTCGTCGCCTGGGCTATGGACGTGGCGCCCGCATGAAGTTTGAGCAGGATGAAGTCACGATCCTCGGTGGCGTGCGCCACGGCATCACCCAGGGTGGTCCGGTCGCCATTCAGGTGGGCAACACCGAATGGCCAAAGTGGGAGCAGATTATGTCTGCTGATCCGGTGGACCCTGAAGTCCTTGCCGACCAAGCCCGCAACGCACCTCTGACGCGCCCGCGTCCGGGGCACGCCGATTTCACCGGGATGCAGAAGTACGGCTTTGATGAAGCCCGTCCGGTCCTTGAGCGCGCAAGTGCGCGTGAAACCGCCACCCGTGTTGCTCTTGGTACCGTTGCCGCCCAGTTCCTTAAGCAACTGGGCGTGGAATTGGTAAGCCACACCGTTTCCATCGCCAGCGTCACCGTACCCGAGGGCAAGGCGTTGCCCCTGCCTAAGGACGTCATCGCCCTTGATGCAGATCCGCTGCGCTGCTTCGACCGCGAAACATCCGATGCAATGGTCGCCGAGGTGGATGCCGCCCACAAGGAAGGGGAAACCCTTGGCGGCGTGGTTGAGGTCCTTGCCTACGGGCTTCCCCCTGGATTGGGCAGTTACGTCCATTGGGACCGCCGCCTTGATTCCCGCCTGGCCGCTGCGCTGATGGGTATCCAGGCCATCAAGGGCGTGGAGGTCGGCGACGGTTTCCTCACCGCTGCCCGCCGTGGTTCTGCAGCGCACGACGAAATCCTCAAGGATGAGAACGGCAGAATTATTCGTCAGACCAACCGTGCCGGCGGCATTGAGGGTGGAATGAGCATCGGCGAAGTTCTGCGCGTCCGCGCCGCCATGAAGCCTATTGCTACTGTTCCCCGCGCGTTGCGCACCATTGATGTCAGCACCGGGGAACCCGCCAAGGCGCACCACCAGCGTTCGGACGTTTGTGCAGTTCCGGCAGCGGGCGTTGTGGCCGAGGCCATGGTTGCCCTCGTCCTCGCAGAAGCCATTGCCGAGAAATTCGGAGGTGACTCTGTTGCCGAGACCACGCGTAACCTGCAGAGCTACCTGGACAACATTCCGGCAACCCTGGACTCGGTCGGCCGGTAGTGGGCCGCACTACCCAGGACGGCTGCGCTGGCCGTCCCGTTGTCCTGGTGGGTCCCATGGCAGTTGGCAAGTCTGCGATCGGCCAGCAACTGGCGCAGCAACTCGGCGTTCCCTTCGTGGACACCGACGCCGTGGTGGTCGCGGCGCACGGCAGCATCGCTGACATTTTCGCTGGTCGGGGAGAACACGCGTTCCGGGAAATCGAAGCCCGGGCAGTGGCGAAGGCCATCGAGGCCGCCAAGGAACAACCAGCGGTGATTTCGCTGGGTGGTGGAGCGGTCCTGGACTCGGGAACCCAGCAATTGCTGGGGGAGTGCACCGTGGTTTACCTGGAATGCGACGCCTCGACTGTTGCTGACCGGATCGCGCGAAACACCGGAAGGCCTTTGCTGCAGGGCGACGCAATGTCCCGTTGGGAAGCTTTGTTTGCCACCAGGCGTCCAGTGTATGAGCGCCTGGCAGACATTGTCCTGGACGTCCGTTCGGGATCCGTGGCTGAAATCGGCCTCCGGTTGGAGGAACGGCTGCGCCAGCATGCAGCCTTGAAAGAGGAAGTTGAAAAGTGAGCAACGAAGCAACTGTCATCAAGGTGACCGGCCAATCAACCACGGAGAACTACGACGTCATCGTGGGCCGTGGACTCCTGCAATCCCTTCCCGCCAAGCTTGGCGAGCGGGTTCGACGCGTGCTTGTCATTCACCCACGTGCCCTTCGCCTGACCGGGGACACCGTCCGCGATGAGCTCGAAGCTGCCGGCTTCACCGCGCTGACGGCCGAGATCCCGGATGCCGAAGAAGGCAAGCACATACAGGTTGCCGCTTTCTGCTGGCAGGTGCTGGGGCAGAACGACTTCACGCGCTCGGACGCCATTGTTGCCGTCGGTGGCGGGGCCGTGACCGACCTCGCCGGATTCGTTGCCGCTACCTGGCTTCGCGGAGTCAAAGTCATCCACATGCCCACCAGCTTGTTGGGCATGGTGGATGCCTCAGTTGGCGGCAAAACAGGTATCAACACTGCCGAAGGCAAGAACCTGGTGGGATCGTTCCATCCTCCGGCGGCTGTACTGGCGGATCTGGATACGCTCAAGACTTTGCCCAGGAATGAGCTGATTTCCGGAATGGCAGAGGTCATCAAGTGCGGCTTTATCGCCGATCCCGCGATCCTTGACCTCGTGGAAAAGAACACGGACGCCGTGATGGATCCGGAGTCGGATGTTGTCCGTGAACTCATCGAACGCGCCATTGCGGTCAAAGCCAACGTCGTCTCCCAGGACCTCAAGGAATCCGGGCTGCGCGAAATCCTGAACTACGGACACACCCTGGGCCATGCCATTGAACTCGTGGAACGGTACTCCTGGCGCCATGGTGCGGCCGTTTCGGTAGGCATGATGTTCGCTGCTGAACTGGCCCGAAGCGTTGGACGACTCTCCGACGCCGACGCCGACCGGCACCGCACCATCCTTGAGAGCCTTGGTTTGCCCATCACCTACCGCAAGGACCGTTGGCAAGGCCTGCTGGATGGCATGCGCCGGGATAAGAAGTCACGTGGCGACCTCCTGCGCTTTGTTGTCCTGGATGGCGTAGCCAAGCCCGGCATTCTGGACGTCCCCGATACGTCCCTGTTGTTTGCTGCCTACCAGGAGATTGCTTCATGATGACCACCCTCAGGGAAGGCGTCAGCGATTGGCCAACCGCAGGATTCCCGGGCGTCCGCACGAACCCGGACACCTTGCTGCCCGTTATCGTCAACGAAGACGCACTGGAATCTGCGCTGGCCGCTTCGGAAGATCCTGCCGACCGCATCATGGCGCTGCTGCTGGAAAACCAGCCAAAGGAAGCGGCGGAATTGCTCGCCGAAGCCCGCTACAAGGACCCGGAATCCTTCCGGTTGCGGATTTTTGAAGCTGAAGTCCACCGGGCCACCAACCGCCTGGACCGTGCCATCCAACTGTTCCGCCAACTGCTGCAGGAAGTCCAGGGCACATCCAAGGAAGCGATCGTCCACCAGTATTTGGGCAGGGCATATTTTGTGAGCGGAAATGCGCTGGCAGCGTCCGAAGAGTTCGCCAAGGCACTGGACCTGAGGGTTGCCAAGGCCGCCGATGCCGCGTTGATTTACTCCTCCGCGGTGGCACTCCAACGGGCCAGGGACGTGCTGGAACTCGCATCCTGATCCAGGCTGGAACCACCCGAAGCCAAGCCACTTCCCATTTGCCGGTAGAATGGTTCTTGGATTTTTGATAAATACGCGCTGGCACGCCTTTTGGCATGCTGGCTGGCATACCCGGCTGGAAGCTAGAAACCGTAGCTAGAACCAGTGAGAGAAACCAGAGGATACGAGTGGCAACCACAAACGACATCAAGAACGGAACCGTACTGAAGCTCGAGGGCCAGCTCTGGAACATCATTGAGTTCCAGCACGTCAAGCCGGGCAAGGGTGGCGCTTTCGTTCGCACCAAGATGCGCAACGTCATGTCCGGCAAGGTGGTTGACAAGACCTTCAACGCCGGCCTGAAGATCGAGACCGCTACGGTTGACCGCCGTGACTACCAGTACCTGTACCAGGATGGCGAAGACTTCGTCTTCATGGACACCCAGGACTACGACCAAATCACCGTTTCCGGTGCTACGGTCGGCGACGCCACAAACTTCATGCTCGAGAACCAGATGGTGAACATCGCCATCCACGAAGGCACGCCGCTGTACATCGAGCTGCCGCCGAGCGTCGTTCTCGAAATCACCTACACCGAGCCCGGCCTCCAGGGCGATCGCTCTTCGGCGGGCACCAAGCCGGCAACCGTGGAAACCGGCTACGAAATCCAGGTTCCGCTGTTTGTGGAGCAGGGCACCAAAGTCAAGGTTGACACCCGCGACGGCAGCTACCTGGGCCGGGTCAACGACTAGTGAGCGCACGCGGTAAAGCCCGTAGCAGGGCACTTGAAGTACTTTTCGAGGCGGAGCAGCGTTCCGTTTCGGCTTTTGACGCGCTCAAGGCGCGTCGGGAGAAAACGGATCTCGTCATTAACCCCTACACGATGGAAATCGTTGAGGGTGTCGTCTCCATGCAGCCGACTATCGACGAGTTCCTGCAGACCTATGCCCAGGGCTGGACGCTTGAGCGGATGCCTTCGGTAGACCGCATCATCCTCCGCATTGGTGCCTGGGAACTCCTCTACAACGACGAAGTCCCGGACGGAGTGGCAGTCAGCGAAGCTGTGGCCCTCGCCAAGACGATGTCCACGGACGAATCACCGGCCTTCATCAACGGCTTGCTTGGCCGGCTCCAGAAGCTCAAGCCGTCACTGCTCGCCTAGGCGTCGCTGCAGCTTGTTCAGAAAGAGGACCCGCGTCCACAGGAAACTGTGGGGCGGGTCCTCTTCTTTGAGCGGGTCAATTCTTAGAGCGGGTCAGGTCAGCACTGCCGCCCGGAGCGCCGGAATCCCGCGAAGATGCTCAAGTTCGTCCCGCTGATGAACGGGCACGTCACGGCCGCTGAGGATGCGTTGGCGCGTGAACGCCAAGGCCGTGGCGCCCTTGATGAACGCCCGCATCTGCGCGGCACGACCACGCGAGGCTGCCCAGCGAACCGCCTGCCGCCTTCCTTGGGAGGTCGCCAGCATTTCAACTTCGGCCGGGGTGAACCATCCGGCCCTGGCATATTCGAGAAGCCGCTGGCGCGTGAGTTTGCCTTCGGCAATGCGCAGGAAAATGATGCCCAGGGCCGCGACCAGGAAGATCGGCACCTGCACCACGAAGTAGTCCAGCAGGAAGTCCTGGCCCATGCTGTTCCACCGGTTATGCAGGAACATGGCCGGCAAGAGTCCGATGGCGAAGGCGAGTACTGCATAGCCGGAATGCCATCGACGGGCGGCGAATCCCATAATCAGGCCGGTTGTCCCCGTGAAAATGGCGTGGGCGAAGGGTGACATGACCCCGCGAAGGATGAAGATGCGGACAAGGTCCGTGCCGGGCTCCGATGAGGAGGCGATCTCACGGCCGAAGTAGAGGATGTTCTCGGTGAAGGCAAAGCCGGCCGCGATGGTAAAAGCAAAGACCACACCATCCACGGGACCATCGAAATACTTCCGGGCTCCAAGGATCAGAAGCAACAGGCCAAGCGATTTGGTGAATTCCTCCACGATGGGAGCCTGGACCGTGGCCATGAAATAAGTGAATGCTTCTTCGCTGGTGGTGGGAGCTGCCAAGGCGAAGAGGGGCTGGATCAACAATGTTCCGGCGATTGAGACTGCAGCTCCCCATGTGAAAGCGAACCAGAGCAGCCTGTTTGGTTCGGGCTCCCAACGGTCAATGAGCCGTACGGTCAGCAGTACCACCGACAACGGGACCAGGGAGGCGATGAACCCGATCACGAAGCCTGCAATTCCTGTATTGCCCAGAAGGAAGGGAACCACCAGGAGAAGGCTGCCGAAGACCAATATGGCGCCCGCCAGGAGCAGGGGGAGTGTACCCGGCGACCGGCGTGCCCGGGGTGCCGGTGGAGCCGGCCAGGCCTGCTGGGGAAGGCTGCCGGGGTTCCCGGGCGCTGGTTGGTAGTTTCCGGGCTGTACGTGTCCGATCCATGTGGGATTGGCTCCCGGTTCCAGATAGGGCCGCGGGTAGGGTTGATGCCCGCCGGGGTGCCCAGGATGGTCGCTGCTCATGGCTTAGAGCCTATTGCAACGGGCCGGATGTGAGCTTTAACTCACGCCTCGTTTGCGGCCCGGTGAGGCGGTCAGTTTTCGCTGTGGTAGTTTTGAAAGGCAAATATTCCTTTTTTAATTCCGTCCCGTGAGGCGGGGAAAGGGGAGACGAGCGAATGACTGAAGTCACTTCAGCGCAGGTTCCGTCGCGGGTTGTTCTCAACCAAGCGGACATTGATCGCGCGCTGACTCGTATCGCCCATGAGATCCTCGAAGCCAACAAGGGTTCCCAGGATCTGGTTCTGTTGGGCATTCCCAGCCGCGGTTATCCCTTGGCCGTGCGGCTCGCCAATAAGATCGCTGCGGCTGACCCCGGCGTCAACGCAGAAACGATCGTCGGGCAGCTGGACGTCACGATGTTCCGTGACGATCTTTCACACCAGCCCACCAGGCCGCCCCACCACACACGCCTGCCGCTGTCCGGTATCGACAACAAAGTTGTTGTCCTCATTGACGACGTCCTGTATTCCGGCCGCACCATCAGGGCAGCACTTGACGCCCTGGTGGACCTTGGCCGTCCCAGGATTGTCCGCCTGGCAGTCCTGGTGGACAGGGGCCATCGTGAGCTTCCCATCCGCGCGGACCATGTAGGCAAGAACCTGCCCACTTCTTCCGCAGAAAAGGTCCGCGTCCACCTCGAGGAAATCGACTCGGTGGACGGCGTTCCAGTCAATGAAGTAGTAATCGAGGCCGGCAAGTGAAGCACCTCCTCTCCACTGAGAACCTCAGCGCTGTGGACGCCATCCGCGTTCTGGACACCGCCGAAGAAATGTCGGCCGTGGGCGACCGCGAGGTCAAGAAGCTCCCTGCCCTCCGTGGCCGCACGGTAGTGAACCTCTTCTTCGAGGACTCCACCCGTACCCGGATCTCCTTCGAAGCCGCAGCAAAGCGGCTTTCAGCCGATGTCATCAACTTCGCGGCCAAGGGTTCCTCCGTGTCCAAGGGCGAGTCCCTCAAAGACACAGCCCAGACGCTGGCCGCCATGGGGGCGGATGCGGTGGTCATCCGTCATTGGGCTTCCGGCGCACCGCACCGGCTTGCTGCAACGGACTGGATCGACGCCGCAGTGATCAACGCAGGCGATGGCACCCACGAACACCCCACGCAGGCGCTGTTGGATGCGTTCACCATGCGCCGGCACTGGTCCCGGCTTAACGGGACCAAATCCACCGGGGCGGACCTTCGAGGCATGCGTGTCGCGATCGTCGGAGATGTCCTGCATTCCCGCGTGGCCCGGTCGAACGTCTGGTTGTTGCGCACCCTGGGTGCCGAGGTCACGTTGGTTGCGCCACCCACACTGCTGCCGATCGGCGTCGAGCACTGGCCCTGCAAGGTCAGCTACAACCTGGACGAAACGCTCGAAGCGGGCGTCGACGCGATGATGATGCTGCGCGTCCAGGGTGAGCGCATGCATGCCTCGTTCTTCCCCTCTACCCGTGAGTACTCACGGCGCTGGGGCTTCGACGATGCCCGGCTTCGGGCACTGGATGACCTTGGCATGAAAGACACCATCATCATGCACCCCGGCCCCATGAACCGTGGCCTGGAAATTTCCTCGGCCGCCGCCGATTCGCCCCGCTCAACAGTGCTTGCACAGGTGCGGAACGGTGTTTCAGTGCGCATGGCCGCCCTTTACCTGCTGCTCTCCGGGGATTCCCGCGAAGCAGCTGCCGCAACGGCAGCGACCACCCACGCTGTAAGCCAGTCCACCAAGGAGAGCAACTGATGGCCGAGAACACGTACCTGATCCGCGGGGCCGCCATTCTCGGCGGCGAAGCTGAAGACCTGCTGATCCGCGATGGCGTCATCGCAGCCAGGGGCAAGGATCTCCACGACGACGACGCCACAGTGATCGACGGCAAGGGCCTCATTGCCCTGCCTGGCATGGTGGACGTCCACACGCACCTGCGCGAACCCGGCCGCGAAGATGCTGAAACGGTCGAGACCGGCACTCGCGCCGCAGCCCTGGGTGGCTTCACGGCCGTCCACGCCATGGCCAACAGCAACCCCGTTGCTGACACGGCAGGCGTGGTCGAACAGGTCCACAGCCTCGGCCGCGCGTCGGGCTGGGTGGACGTACGACCCGTTGGCGCTGTCACGGTGGGCCTGGCCGGTGAACAACTTGCGGAACTGGGTGCCATGGCGGATTCCCGCGCCCAAGTGCGGATCTTCTCCGACGACGGCATCTGCGTGCACGACCCCGTGCTGATGCGACGTGCGCTGGAGTACGTCAAAGCGTTCGACGGCGTGGTGGCCCAGCACGCGCAGGAACCCCGCCTTACCGCCGGGGCACAGATGAACGAAGGCGCCGTCTCGGCGGTGCTGGGTCTTGCCGGTTGGCCTGCGGTGGCAGAGGAAAGCATCATCGCCCGCGACGTCCTGCTCGCGCAGCATGTGGGTTCCCGCCTCCACGTCTGCCACGTCTCCACCGCCGGATCCGTTGAAATCGTCCGCTGGGCCAAAGCCCGGGGGATCAACGTCACAGCCGAGGTCACGCCCCACCACCTGCTCCTCACTGACGAACTGGTCCGCAGCTACGACCCCGTGTATAAGGTTAACCCGCCGCTGCGTACGGATGCCGACGTCCAGGCGCTCCGCGAAGGCCTCGCCGACGGCACGATCGACGTTGTGGGCACGGACCACGCACCGCACCCCAGCGAGCACAAGGAATGCGAGTGGGCGCAGGCGGCCATGGGCATGACCGGCCTGGAAACGGCACTGTCGGTGGTTCAGGAAACCATGATCGAAACCGGACTCATGACGTGGGCAGACTTTGCCCGGGTCACCTCCTTCACCCCCGCAGTTATTGGCCGCGTAGCGGATCAGGGCCGGCCGTTGGAGGAAGGCGAGCCCGCCAACGTCATCCTGGTGGACCCGGCTGCGCGCTGGACGGTTGACCCCCATAAAATGGCCACCATGGGCCGCAATTCACCGTTCAAGGGCAAAGAGCTGCCCGGATCCGTGGTCGCAACCTTCTTCAAGGGCCACCCCACGGTTCTCAACGGCAAGCTCAACACTCCGTACAGGTACGCCGGAAACTACCCAACCCCGGATGCCGCCGGGGCAGTCAGCGGTAGCTGATGAACAACCAGACACTCACCGTGCTCATCACGGTGCCGCTGATCATCCTCGTCCTGGTGATGATCTGGCTGGGGTGGAGGAACCGGCTCAGGCGGCAAGCCGACGTCGAACGCCTCCCCGAGGTGCCGCAGCAACTGACACCGGCCACGGCGGTAGCGGAGGGCCAGTACGTTGCCACTACCACCGCAGGTGACTGGCTGGACCGGATCGCAGTGCAGGGCCTTGGCATCCGCACCAATGCGGAACTGAGCGTCCATGCTGAAGGCATCCTGTTCGACCGCCCAGGCGCCGCCCCGGTATTCATCCCACGCTCCGCAGTGGCTGACAGCCGCCAAGCCGCCGGCATGGCCGGGAAGTTCGTCGAAAAAGACGGACTCCTGGTTATCAGTTGGAAGCTGGGCGGCAAGGAACTGGATACCGGGTTCCGGACCAGGCATGCAGCCGACAAAGAGCTCCTCCTCGAAGCCATCCAAGAATTGATCTCCGCAGCCCCTCAGGCAGATGCCGATAGTGGAAAGTAATAAAGTGACGGACAGTAAAGCAGCCACCACACCCACCCCCTCAGCAGCAGTACTGGTGCTCGAAGACGGCCGCATGTTCCGCGGCCGTAGCTACGGCGCCCAGGGAACGGCCCTCGGTGAGGCCGTCTTCGCCACCGGAATGACCGGCTACCAGGAGACCATCACGGATCCCTCCTACGCCCGCCAGCTCGTGGTGCAGACTGCACCCCACATCGGCAACACGGGCGTCAACAGCGAAGACGCTGAGTCCCGCCGCATCTGGGTGGCCGGCTACATTGTGCGCGATGCCGCCCGCCGCCCCTCCAACTGGCGCTCGGAACGTTCTTTGGACTCCGAATTGGTAGAGCAAGGCATCGTGGGCATCCAGGGCGTCGATACGCGTGCCATCACCCGCCACCTCCGCGAGCACAAGACCATGCGCGCAGGCATCTTCTCGGGTGAGGCCGCACAGGCATCGGACAAGGAGCTCCTGAACGCCGTGCTGGCAAGCGCCCCCATGGAAGGCGCAGCGCTGGCTGAAGAGGTCTCCATTGACGAGGCTTACGTCGTGGAACCCAAGGACCACGGCTGGGAAGGCGAGCCCAGGTTCTCCATTGCCGCCGTCGACCTCGGCATCAAGGCCATGACCCCGGTCCGCTTCGCTGAACGCGGCGTGCGCGTGCATGTCCTTCCGGCGACGTCCACCCTGGAAGACGTCAACGCGGTCAACCCGGACGGCTTCTTCATGTCCAACGGACCCGGCGACCCCGCTACGGCAGACCACCAGGTTTCCTTGCTGCGCTCGGTGCTGGACGAGAAACTCCCGTACTTCGGCATCTGCTTCGGGAACCAGATCCTGGGACGCGCCCTGGGCTTTGGCACCTACAAGCTCCGGTACGGCCACCGCGGCATCAACCAGCCGGTGATGGACCGCCGTACCGGAAAGGTTGAAATCACCTCGCAGAACCACGGCTTCGCCGTCGACGCGCCGCTGAACGGGGCCACTGTGGCACCGGAAGAGCGCTTCGGCCGCGTTGAAGTCAGCCACGTCTCCTTGAATGACGACGTCGTTGAAGGCCTTGCCTGCCTGGACATCCCGGCGTTCTCGGTTCAGTACCACCCTGAGGCCGCGGCTGGCCCGCACGATGCTGCCTACCTGTTCGACCGCTTTATCGACCTCATGGCCGATACCAAGTCCAAGGCCACAGACGCCAACTCCACCGAATCCAAGACTGAGGACAAGAAGTAATGCCAAAGCGTACAGATCTCAAGAGCGTCCTTGTCATCGGTTCCGGCCCCATCGTCATCGGCCAGGCAGCCGAGTTCGACTACTCCGGGACCCAGGCTCTCCGCGTCCTCAAGGAGGAAGGCCTCCGGGTCATCCTCGTAAACTCCAACCCCGCCACGATCATGACGGACCCCGAGTTCGCCGACGCCACCTACGTCGAGCCCATCACGCCCGAGGTTGTTGAGAAGATCATCGCCAAGGAGCGTCCGGACGCCATCCTGCCCACCCTGGGTGGCCAGACGGCCCTGAATACTGCCATCGCGTTGGACAAGAACGGTGTGCTGGAGAAGTACAACGTGGAACTCATTGGCGCAAACATTGCTGCCATTGAGCTCGGGGAAGACCGCGAGAAGTTCAAGGGCGTTGTTGAGCGTTGTGGCGCGGAGTCCGCACGCAGCCACATCATCCACACCATGGAAGAGGCCTTCGCTGCTGCTGAGGACCTCGGCTATCCCATGGTGGTCCGGCCGTCCTTCACCATGGGTGGCTTGGGCTCAGGCCTGGCTTACAACGAGGACGACCTCCGCCGCATCGTCGGCCAGGGCCTCCAGTACAGCCCTACCACCGAGGTCCTGCTCGAAGAGAGCATTCTCGGTTGGAAGGAATACGAGCTTGAGATGATGCGCGACAAGAACGACAACGTCGTTGTTGTTTGCTCCATCGAAAACTTCGATCCCGTGGGCGTCCACACCGGTGACTCCATCACGGTTGCGCCGGCACTGACCCTCACGGACCGCGAGTACCAAAAGCTTCGGGACGTCTCCATCGCCGTTATCCGCGAAGTGGGCGTTGACACCGGTGGCTGCAACATCCAGTTCGCCATCGACCCCGCCACTGGCCGCGTAGTGGTTATCGAGATGAACCCGCGCGTATCCCGTTCCTCCGCGTTGGCTTCCAAGGCAACCGGCTTCGCCATTGCCAAGATCGCCACCAAGCTCTCCCTTGGTTACACCCTGGATGAGATCCCGAACGACATCACGCAGAAGACGCCGGCGTCGTTCGAACCGACCCTCGACTATGTAGTGGTCAAGGTTCCGCGTTTCGCTTTCGAGAAGTTCCCGGCAGCCGACAACACGCTGACCACCACCATGAAGTCTGTTGGCGAAGCCATGGCCATGGGCCGCAACTTCACCGAAGCCCTGCAGAAGGCCCTTCGCTCACTGGAGCAGAAGGGCTCGCAGCTGGACTTCAGCTCCGTGCCGGAGTACGAGGTTGCCGAGCTCATCGAGAAGGCCAAGCGTCCTACGACGGACCGCCTGCACCAGGTGCAGCGCGCCTTGCTGGGTGGCGCCACGGTGGAGGACCTCTTCGAAGCCACCAAGATCGATCCTTGGTTCCTGGACCAGCTGCAGCTCCTGAACGAGACCGCGCAGGAGATCCGCAAGGCCGGCGTCCTCACAGAGGAAATGCTGCGCAACGCCAAGCGCCACGGCTTCTCCGATGAGCAGATCGGTGCGTTGACGCACAACAATGAGGCAGTGGTCCGCGGCGTCCGCCAGGCCTTGGGTATTCGTCCGGTCTACAAGACGGTGGACACCTGTGCCGCTGAGTTTGCCGCTTACACCCCGTACCACTACTCGTCCTACGACGAAGAAGATGAAGTGGGCCTGCACGCCAAGCCCTCCGTCATCATCCTTGGCTCTGGGCCCAACCGCATTGGCCAGGGCATTGAGTTCGACTACTCCTGCGTCCACGCCTCCATGGCGCTGCGCAAGGCCGGCTACGAGACCGTAATGGTCAACTGCAACCCCGAGACTGTCTCCACGGACTACGACGTCTCCACGCGCCTTTACTTCGAGCCGCTGACCCTTGAGGACGTCCTCGAGGTCATCGCCGCTGAGGAGCGCACCGGTGGCGTCATGGGTGTCTTCGTCCAGCTCGGTGGCCAGACACCCCTGAAGCTCGCACAGCAGCTTGCCGACGCAGGCGTGCCCATCCTGGGCACCTCGCCTGAGGCAATTGACCTCGCAGAGCACCGTGGTGCGTTCGCCCGCGTCCTGGACGAGGCCGGCCTGACCTCCCCGAAGAACGGAACCGCCGTTTCCTTCGAGGATGCCAAGAAGATCGCCGACGAGATCGGCTATCCCGTGCTCGTCCGTCCGTCCTATGTCCTGGGCGGTCGCGGCATGGAAATCGTCTACGACGAAGCCAACCTTTCCCGGTACATCGCCAATGCCACGGAAATCACGCCGGATCACCCCGTACTGATTGACCGCTTCCTGGAAGACGCGGTCGAAATCGACGTCGACGCCCTCTTCGATGGCACCGACATGTACCTGGGCGGCATCATGGAGCACATCGAAGAGGCGGGTATCCACTCCGGTGACTCCGCTTGTGTCCTTCCTCCGATCACGCTCGGCAACAACGTGATCGAGCGCGTTCGCACCGCAACGCGGGCCATTGCCGAGGGTGTGGGCGTCCGGGGTCTCATCAACATCCAGTTCGCCCTGGCCTCGGACGTCCTGTACGTCCTTGAAGCCAACCCGCGTGCTTCGCGGACTGTGCCCTTCGTTTCCAAGGCAACCGGGGTGCAGATGGCCAAGGCTGCTGCCCTCATCGGTACTGGCGTCACCATCAACCAGCTGCGCAGTGCCTACAAGATGCTGCCGGAAACCGGTGACGGTTCCACGTTGCCCCTGGACGCACCGGTCGCTGTCAAGGAAGCTGTCCTGCCGTTCAGCCGCTTCCGTACGCCCGAGGGCAAGGTTGTCGACTCCCTGCTCGGCCCGGAAATGCGGTCCACGGGTGAAGTGATGGGCATCGACAAGCACTTCGATACCGCCTTCGCCAAGAGCCAGGCTGCCGCAAACAACGCGCTGCCCACCGAAGGCAAGATCTTCGTTTCCGTGGCCAACCGCGACAAGCGCTCGGTGATTATGGGCGTCAAGCGTCTCTCGGACCTCGGCTTCGAGATCGTCTCCACGGGTGGTACGGCTGACGTCCTGCGCCGCAACGGCATCCAGGCGACACCGGTCCGCAAGGTGGCCGAGGGCAGCAGCGCCGAGGGTGAAGGTACCATCGCAGACCTCGTCATTGCCGGCGAGATCGACATGGTCTTCAACACCCCGTCCGGCGGGGAAGCCCGCAGTGACGGCTACGAGCTCAGGGCAGCGGCTACATCCATCGGCATTCCGTGCATCACCACCGTGGCTGAGTTCAACGCGGCCGTACAGGCAATCGAGGCCCTGCGCACCTATGAATGGTCGGTCACCAGCCTTCAGGAGCACGCAGCCAACCTCAGCGAATCCCAGGCCGCCGTCAATGCCTGACATTGTTGGTGCCCACGAGGCCCAGGATGCACGGCAGCCGGTCCGGGAGTCATTCGGCTCCCGGCTGGCTGCCGCAATGGCCACCCGTGGCCCGCTGTGCGTTGGAATTGATCCCCATCCCCAGCTGCTGGCTGACTGGGGACTGAACGACGACGTCGCCGGGCTGGAGCGCTTTTCGCTCAGCGTTGTGGAGGCTGTGGCTTCCCTCGCTGCCGCGGTCAAGCCGCAAGTGGCGCTTTATGAGCGGCACGGCTCTGCGGGCATGGCTGTCCTGGAGCGGACGTTGGCCGCAGCTGCTGACGCGGATGTGCTGAGCATCGCCGATGCCAAGCGCGGTGATATCGGGTCCACCATGGCTGCCTACGCAGATGCCTGGCTGCGTGACGGCTCGGCCCTGGCTGCGGACTCAGTGACCCTGAGTCCCTACCTGGGCTTCGAATCCTTGCGCCCGGCGTTGGACCTTGCTGCGCAAAACGGCAGGGGAGTCTTTGTGCTCGCCTTGACATCCAATCCGGAGGGAAAGTCTGTCCAGCACGTGGGCGGAAGCAATTCCGTCGCCCGCGGTATCGTCACTGCGGCTGCAGCCGAGAACCAGCGGTACGCGGGTGTCCTGGGTTCAGTGGGACTTGTTGTAGGCGCCACCATAGGTACGGCACTTGAGGATCTGGACATCGACCTCGGCCCGGTCCGGGGAGCTATCCTGGCGCCCGGGTTGGGGGCGCAGGGTGCTACACCCGCGGATCTCCGCACGACCTTCGGCGCCGCCTATCCCACAGTGCTGGCTACGTCGAGCCGGGGCATACTTGCCGCCGGTCCAACGAGCGCTGCGTTGCGGGCGGCTACCCAGGAAACGCTGGACGGCCTGCGGGCGGAATGATTCGCTGGCGCCTCATTGCGCAACCCGCCGCCTGCCGGTAGGTTCAGGATCAGTTTCGCGTGACGTGAATCACAAATCCGATCTGACAGGGGTTTGGCCGTGGGTCTGAAAGAGCTGACACCGCAGGAGCGTTCCGATGCTTTGGATAAGGCTGCAAAGGCGCGCGCTGTGCGGGCCGCAGCCAAAGAACGGCTCAAACGTGGTGAAGTGAGCATTGCTGAGCTGATCTCTTCAGGCACTACGGATGAAGCCATTGCGCGGATGCGGGTGGTGGAGCTCCTGGAGGCCCTCCCAGGCATAGGACCTGTACGTGCGGCCGGGATCATGGCGGACATAGGCATCGCCGCATCCCGGCGCATCAGGGGGTTGGGCATTCACCAGGCCCGGGCGCTGGTAGATTTTATGGATACCCAGCAAAGCGTTTGACGCATCTCCCCGAAGGAATCCGTGAGCAAGAAACCTGGACTGACTGTCCTCGCAGGCCCAACTGCTGTTGGCAAGGGAACCGTATCCACCTACATCAGGGACAACTATCCAGAGGTTTGGCTTTCCGTCTCCGCCACCACCCGCGCCGCGCGTCCAGGGGAGAAGGACGGGGTTCACTACTTCTTCAAGTCCGCCGAAGAGTTTGACTCCCTCGTGGCTGATGGGGAACTCCTGGAGTGGGCCGTGGTGCACGGCCAGAACCGTTACGGCACGCTCCGGAGCACCGTGAATGCTGCCATTGCGGAGGGGAAATCGGTGCTGCTCGAGATTGACCTCCAAGGTGCACGGCAGGTAAAGGCTGCTGTACCGGATGCCAAGTTCGTCTTCCTGGCACCGCCCAGTTGGGAAGAAATGGTGCGGCGGCTTGTGGGCCGCGGCACTGAATCTGCCGAGGAACAGCAGCGCAGGCTGGAAACCGCTAAACTGGAACTTGCTGCTGAACCGGAGTTTGACCACACCGTCATTAATGACGACGTTCGCCGGGCAGCGGACGAGCTTGTTTCACTCATGGGGCTAACCCCGCACGAGCGCTAAGCGCTTGCACTTGTAGGCCCGCTAGAATTTGGAGATTTCGTGTCCACGAACCTTGAAGGCATCATCAACCCGCCGATCGATTCGCTGCTTGAGGCTGCCGATTCCAAGTACGGCCTTGTGATCTTCGGCGCCAAGCGTGCCCGTCAGATCAACGCCTACTACGCCCAGCTGCACGAGGGCCTCTTCGAGTACGTCGGTCCCTTGGTAGACACCAAGCTGAACGAGAAGTCATTGTCGATCGCCCTCCGCGAGATCAACGAAGGCCTCCTGGTTTCCACGCCGATCGAGCCCGCAGAATAAAACAGACTGCCTGTTGACGGAGGTCACGTGCGCATAGTCCTCGGAGTCGGGGGAGGGATCGCAGCCTACAAGGTTGCATCGCTCCTCCGGCTTTTTACTGAAGCCGGACACCAGGTGACGGTGATCCCAACCGAAGCAGCCACCCGTTTCGTCGGTGTTGCCACGTGGGAGGCACTCTCCGGAAACCCGGTGAGCAACAGCGTCTTTGACGACGTCGAGAAGGTCAACCATGTCCGTCTGGGCCACGAGGCTGACTTGATCGTCGTTGCACCGGCCACTGCGGACCTCCTGGCCAAGGCAGCCACAGGCCAGGCCGGTGACCTCCTGACCAATACGCTCCTCATGGCTCACGGGCCGGTGCTGTTCGCTCCTGCAATGCACACGGAAATGTGGCAGCATGCTGCAACCCAGGCCAATGTGGAAACCTTGCGGAGTCGAGGGGTAACAGTCCTGGAACCTGCCAGCGGCCGCCTGACCGGCGCCGATTCGGGCCCCGGTCGACTGCCCGAACCGGAAGCAATCTTCACGGCTGCCATGGCGCTGGCCGAGGCCGCCACGGAGGTGGATGCGCCCAAGGCCGTACCCGCGGCACACCCTTCCCTTGCTGGCCGAACAGTGACGATTTCGGCCGGTGGTACCAGGGAAGCGCTGGACCCGGTGCGTTTCCTGGGTAACCGGTCCTCGGGGAAGCAGGGTGCTGCCCTGGCCGCGGCTGCATTGGCTGCCGGTGCCACCGTTCGTTTCCTTGCCGCGCATATGGACGTCGAGCCGCCCGCCGGCGTCGAGCTCGTCCGCGTTGAGTCCGCCCTGGAACTGCGTGATGCAGCGCTGAAAGCGGCCGTGGATTCCGACGTCGTCATCATGGCTGCCGCTGTAGCGGATTTCCGGCCGGCTGAAGTTTCTGACACCAAGATCAAGAAGGTCGACGGCGAGGACGCGCCGTTGGTGCGCCTGGTTCGGAACCCGGACATCCTGCGTGAGCTGGTCGAACGGCGCAACGCTGAGGGTGGCCGCCAGCTGATCGTAGGTTTTGCCGCCGAAACGGGCGATGCCCAAGGTGATGTCCTGGAGCATGCCACCGCCAAACTCAAGCGCAAGGGCTGCGACCTCCTGGTGGTCAACCACGTCGGGGTAGGCCGTGTCTTCGGCCAGGACGATAACTCGGTGGTGATCCTCTCCGGGCACGGCGCCGAACCGCAGTCCGCGTCCGGATCCAAGTTTGATGTCGCCGCGGCCGTTGTGGATCGGGTGGGCGCCGAATTGGCCAGGGTTTTTCCGGCCAGGTAATGTCCACGGGCGGTAGCCCCCGCCCCGAAATTCTTAGCATAGGGACACACGGCAGATGCCGCCGCCCCGCAACACAGTAAGGTGGTCGAGTGACTTTACCGCTGCACCATGAACATCATGGCACCCCGTCCAAGCTCCGGCTCTTCACGTCCGAGTCGGTCACTGAAGGGCATCCGGACAAGATCTGCGACCAAATCAGTGACGCGATCCTGGATGGGCTGCTGGCTGCTGATCCTGAATCCCGGGTGGCTGTCGAGACCATGGCCACCACCGGCCTGGTCCATGTGGCCGGTGAAGTAACCACTGACGCGTACGTCGAGATTCCGCAGATTGTCCGTGAGACCATTCTCGGCATCGGCTACGACTCTTCGGCCAACGGTTTCGACGGGGCCCGCTGTGGCGTTTCAGTGTCGATCGGACAGCAGTCCAACGACATCGCCGGTGGCGTCTTCAACTCGCTTGAGGCGCGTGAAGGCCGCCAGGAGGACGATTACGATCTCCAAGGTGCGGGCGATCAGGGCATCATGTTCGGCTATGCGAGCGATGAAACTGCGTCCTACATGCCGACGCCCATCTGGCTTGCCCACCGTTTGTCCGAGCGCCTTACCGAGGTCCGCAAGAGCGGCGAACTCGCATACCTCCGTCCGGATGGCAAGACGCAGGTCACGGTTGGGTATGACGGCGATCGCCCGGTTTCGGTTGAAACGGTGGTTATTTCCAGTCAACACGCCGAAGACGCGAGCCTGGAGCAACTGCGCGCCGACCTCGCGAGCCATGTCATCGATCCCGTTCTGGCGGCATCCAACCTTGACATCTCCCATGTAGCCAACATCCTGAACCCTGCAGGTGCCTTCGTCATCGGTGGCCCGGTTGGCGATGCCGGACTGACCGGTCGGAAGATTATTGTCGATACCTATGGCGGATTCTCCCGGCACGGTGGAGGTGCCTTCTCCGGCAAGGACCCGTCCAAGGTAGACCGTTCGGCCGCCTACGCCATGCGCTGGGTTGCCAAGAACGTGGTAGCCGCAGGTCTGGCCAAGCGCGCGGAGATCCAGATTGCCTACGCCATTGGCCAAGCCCGTCCGGTCGGCACGTACGTAGAAACCTTCGGCACGGAAACTGTTGACCCCGCCCGCATCAGCGAGGCCATCAATGAACTTTTCGATCTCCGTCCCCGAGCCATCATCGACGCCTTGGACCTCAAGCGTCCCATTTACACCAAGACGGCGGCTCACGGACACTTCGGGCGCGACGAGCCCGACTTCACTTGGGAGCGCCTGGACCGCGTGGCGGACCTGAAGGAATTCTTCAACGCCTGATCTCCTCGATGTTCGGCCGGTGCCGGCCGTGGGTTTACTGCTTTGTCGGTGGTCCATGATTGGCTGGAGCCAGAGAGATGCCCGCAGTGGGTTTCCCCTACTGCGGGCATCCGTCGTTTAGTCTGCGCGGGAACCCCGTGACAAAAAGTTGGAGGTAGAGAGCATGGCGGGAAATGAAGCCCAGCCCACCCTGCTTCAACCTTCTTTGCTTCAAGGGTTCCCTGACAAGTCTCCCGTCAGTGGACCCCCGTTGGCGGCGGTGAATCCCGTTGCCCGTGTGGTGCTGGAATCTTCCCTGCCACACCTGGACCGGCCGTTCGATTACAGCGTGCCCGCTGAACTCGCTGATTCTGCTGCTCCCGGCGTCCGGGTGAAAGTGAAGTTCAACGGCCAGGAGCTTAACGGCTTCGTGCTGGAACGCGTCGATGCTTCGGATGCCGGCCACCCGCTGACCCCACTTCACAAAGTAGTCTCCACGCTGTCCGTCCTGACGCCCCACATCGCGGAGTTGGCTGGAACGGTAGCCGCGCGCTACGCCGGAACCTTGAGCGATGTCCTGCGCACTGCTGTTCCCCCTCGCGTTGCCAAAGTTGAGAAGGAGCTACTCGCGGGGGACGCAGCACGGGAACCGGACCTTCCGTCTAATGCGCCGGATGCCACCGGCTGGGCTTCCTACTCCAAGGGAGCCCCGTACCTCCACCACCTGGCCGGTGGCGGAGTGCCCAAGGCTGTCCTGACGGCGCTGCAGGGATTCGGCCCGGGGGGTTGGCCTTCGCTGGTTGCCGCGGCTGTTGGGGCAGTCCGGGCATCGGGCCGTGGTGCAGTGGTGGTGGTTCCCGATTACAGGGATCTTGAACAGCTGGAGGTGGCCCTGGCCAGGGTCCTGCCACCGGGTGACGTCGCGCGGTTGACGGCTGACGACGGTCAAACTCCCCGCTACCGGAGCTTCCTGCGAATCCTTAGTGGTGAGGCGCGTGTAGCCATTGGTACGAGATCCGCCGCCTATGCGCCGGTTCGGGAGTTGGGACTTGTGGTCTGTTGGGACGACGGCGATGACCTCCATATCGACCAGCGGGCTCCCTACGCGCACACGCGGGAAGTACTGCTCCTGCGGGCCGAGCAGGAGAACGCAGCCTGCCTGATGGCATCCCATAGCCGCAGCACCGAACTCCAGCGCCTGGTTGAAATGAAATGGGCGGTGCCGATCGAGGCGCCGCGAACGGTCATTCGTTCCACTGTTCCCCGTGTCCTGAACACAGCGGACAGCTTTGAACAGGAACGGGATCCCCTGGCCCGGATTGCACGTTTGCCCGGAGCGGCATGGCGTGCAGCCAAGGAGGGCCTCGAGCACGGCCCTGTGCTGGTGCAGGTTGCCCGTGCCGGCTATGCGCCCTCTTTGGCTTGCGAAACGTGCCGGGAGCTCGCCCGCTGCAACAACTGCCAAGGACCGCTGGCTATCTCCAGCAGTTCCGCCATGCCGCTTTGCCGCTGGTGTTCCACGCCGGCACCGCAGTGGCACTGCAACCATTGCAACGGCACACAGTTGCGCCGGGTTGCGGCGGGAGCCGTGCGAACGGCGGAGGAACTGGGGCGGGCTTTTCCTGGCCAGACGGTTATCACCTCATCCGGGGAAAACATCAAGGCCACGGTTCCTGATGCTCCGGCATTGGTAATTGCCACGGTCGGCGCGGAACCCGTGGCTCCCCAGGGGTACGCGGCCGCGCTGCTTCTGGATGGTAATTCATTGCTCCGCCGGGAAAACCTGCGGGCCGGCGAGGACACTGTTCGGCGATGGTTCAACGCGGCGTCGCTCGTGAGACCCTCCAACCAGGGCGGGCTGGTAGTCATCACGGCAGATGACACAACCGCTACCGGAGCCCTGCTGCGCTGGGACGCACCGGGCTACGCGTCGCGTGAACTGGCACTCCGCAAAGAACTCCAGCTTCCCCCGGCAGTGCGGGTAGCTTCAGTGACCGGGCCAAGGGCCGACGTCGCGCATTTTTCCGATACCTTCGAGGCAAGCGTCAAGCTGAAGTCCGGTTCGAAGCTCCGCAGCGCCGGTCCGGCGCCACTTCAGGCAGATGTTCGCACCCTGTACTTCATTCCCTACGCAGACGCCGCAGACGTTACCCGTGCCATGCGTGCCGTCAAGGCAGCGAACGCGGCGAAACGCACAGCCGGTCCAGTCCAACTGCGGCTCGACGGCGTGGACGTTTTGTAGCCTTCAGCCGCTGGTTTCGGCGGGCACGCTAGCGCTTACGAAGCGCCACGACCTCTTCTGCCGCAGCCAGCAACTGCCGGGCGGATTCGTCCCAGTTGAAGTCTCCAGCACGTTCCACGGACCTGCGGGAACGTTCCTGCCACAATGCGTCATCGCCCAGCGCCGTGACAGCCGCAGCGAACTCCGAGGGTGAACCGGGGTCAACATAGCTGACCGCATCGGCGCCCACTTCCCGGAAAATTGGAATGTCGCTGGCGATAACGGGCGTACCCAGGGACATCGCCTCCACCAGGGGCAAGCCATATCCCTCGGCCCGCGACAGGCTGATGAGTGCAGTCGCCCTGGTCAAAAGCTCTTCATACTCGGCGTCTGTTACACCGTTGTGGAACAGGACCTTTGCCCCGTGGGGCACCATGGCCTCGAGTTCGGCCCGACGCTGGGGCGTAATCCGGCTGAGCAAGTGCAGTGTGTAATCCTGCAGGCCTGCCATTCCCCGAATCATGGTTTCCACGTTCTTGTAAGGCATGAACGAACCCATGTACAGCAGGGTCTTATCCGCTCCGGCCGAAGGATCGCGGGGAGTCTGGCCGGGCTGCGGGGCGTTGCCAACGATCCGTACGGGACGGCGGGTCAAGGTGTACTTGGCCATTAAAGCCTCTGTGGTCCTGCTGATGGTTGCCACCACGTCAGCCCGGTTCAGCAAAAGGCGCTGCGGCCAGAATGCCTTGTGGTACAGCCTCCAGAGCAGGCGCACCGGAGCCGGAAGGAACCCCGGGGGAGCGGGGTGTTCGTAATAGATGAGATCGTGAAGCGTAAGGATCAGGCCATACTTCCGCCCCAAGGTTCCCATGGTTTGCATCGGGCACACCACGACGTCGGCCTTCAGCGGGTTGACTTTACGGGCCACGAACAGCTCGAGCGGGGACAGCGGGCTGTTGACCATCACGTAGGGCACGTCGGGAAGCAAAGCCAGCTGGCGTTCGTCATTGATGAGCATGGTGACATCCGCAATTTTGGATGTTGCTGCAATGAGGCTTGAACCGTACCGGCTGATGCCATCGTGGTGGTCCGTCCTGGTGAAGCGGGCGTCGATGACAATTTTCACGCGGGGTGTTCCTCCAGGAATGTGCGGATGGCTGCGGCAGCCGGGGCCGGAGTCTCGTAGTGGATCAAATGCCCGACGTCGGGAATCACTTCCAGCGTGGCCTCCGGAAGGCGTTCCATCAGTTTGTGCTGGTTGGGCAGAGTGGCGATCTCGTCCTTTTCGCCCGCGATCAGAAGCACGGGGAGGCGCAACTCCCCGGCGACGTCGGCCACTGTTCCCGACACGGATGCCTTGAAGGATTCGAGCAGGCTCCTCCGGTCCGCGAATGCGCTGAAGTAGGCATCGTGCTGGCCATGTATGAAGCGACGCAGGTTTTTGTCTTTGGTCTTGGCCATGGTGATACTCATGACGCGGACAATGGCGCGGTTGCGCAGGAGGGCAAGGCCAAGGCGCCTTGGAAGCCTGGCAGACACCTGGTAGTAAAACACCGCGAGCTTGGTCATGATCCCCTTGGGACCCTCCAAAGCGGGTGCAGCGATGGGGTTGATAAGGATCAATGGATAAATGGCGCCGGGATTCCGGGCCGCAAAATGGCTCGCGACGATGGAGCCGAAGGAATGGCCCAGCAGCACGGTCTTGGGGCCCAGGCCCAGCGCGGCCATGAAACCGGAGATGAAATGGCCGTAACGCTCAACCGTGTGTTCGTCGTCAAGGAAAGGATCCGAACTGCCAAACGCAGGGAGGTCAGGCATGATGATCCGCATGTCCGGAAGCAGGTCCGCTACACGGAGCAATCCATGGTGGTCACCCCGAAAACCGTGAATGACCAAAATCGTGCGGGCATTCTGTGTGGGTTTGACGGGTTCGTACGTCCAATACGCCACATTGCTGCCATCGACGTCCACATCAGAGGCGATAGTGCGTCCCTGCAGGGATTTGCTGATGAATTCAAACGGGGCATCTGCGCCTTCCGGGGTTTGCGCGGTGTCCACTTTTTCCATTCGGCCGTTCCTAATTCACGTTGTCCGGGTGCGAGCCCGTGCGGTGGTGGCGTTCAAGCGCCGCCATGCCGTCCATGTCTGCTGCCTCGAGTTCGAAGTCGAAAACGGCAAAGTTCTCCTTGATCCGCCCCGCGGAACTTGCTTTCGGAATGACGAGGTTCCCAAGCTGGAGATGCCACCGGAGGATTATTTGGGCGGGTGTCCTGCCGTACTTGTGAGCCAAATCCGCAATCGCAGGATCGGCAAGGACCTGCCCACGGCCAAGGGGGCTCCATGCTTCGGTTCGGATCCCGAGTTGTTCATGCAGTGTCCGCAGCCTGGCCTGCTGAAGCCAGGGATGCAGCTCTATTTGATTAACGGCCGGGACCACTTCGGCTTTCTGCATGAGTTCTTCCAAGTGCCCGGGCTGGAAGTTCGAAACCCCAATGGCCCGGACTTTGCCTTCCCTATACAGGGTTTCCATGGCTTTGTAGGTCTCCACGAACAGGCCTCGTCCGGCACACGGCCAGTGGATGAGGTAAAGATCCACGTAGTCCAGTCCGAGGTTGGCCATGGATGAATCGAAAGCCCGGAGCGTGGAGTCGTAACCGTGGTCGTCATTCCAGACCTTGGTGGTGACAAAGACGTCTTCCCGGGCCAGGGCATGCACGGATTCGCCGGAACCACCCGTGCCGAGGTTTGCCTCATTGGCATCGCCGATTGCACCACCGATCGCGCGGCCTACGCCTACTTCGTTGCGATACATGGCGGCGGTATCGAACCGCCGATAGCCTTCGCCGAGGGCAGTGCTCACCAAAGCTTCAGCTTCTTTGGGCGGCACCTTATAGAGTCCGAATCCCAGGCGATCCATCATCACGCCGTTGTTCAATGTCAGCCGGGCCGGGAATCTCATATCAACGACTCTACCCATTCCCCGGCCGAAAGCCTCAGGACTGGCCATTGAAACTCACCAGGCGTCGCGCCGAAGCTTCGTCGAGGATGAGGTCAGTGGCAAGTCCGGCTGCCAGGGCGCCCTGCAGGCCGTTGATTTTGGAGGCACCGGACACGACGCAAATCCGGCGTCGCACCTGCCGTAGCTGTTCATGGCTTGGACCCGTCGACCGCTCGTTCAGGGTAATGCCGTCAGATGATCCATCACTGCGGAAGAAGACCGTGGCTACGTCGCCCACCACATCGTCGGCGGCCAACATGCTGAGGTCTTGTTCGTCGAGGTAGCCGCCGGCATACACATGGCTTGGATAGTCCGAATCAACGGATCCAACACCGAAAATGGCGATGCTCATGCGCGCCTGCAGATCCAGGATGCGTTGAACGCTGCGTTCATTCCACATGGCCGTCTTGGTGGCCGCGTGATCGAAAAACGCCGGCACGGGAAATTGTTCGACCCGCGCTCCGTAGGCGCTGCCGAAGCGCCGCATGATGTCGCTCGCGTAGGTGATGCCGGTTGTTTGCATGTTCCCGGCGCCGTTGAGTTGGACAACGATGGTGTCGTGCGTGACTTTCCGGGTCAGGTGCCGGCTTACAGCGCTGAGGGTGGCACCCCAGGCTATGCCGATGATGGCATTGGAATCCACCAGGGGTCCTATGGTCCGAGCTGCCTGCATGGCCACGCGGTCCAGCGTCTCAGCCTCGTTCAAGGTGTCAAGCACCGGCACTACGTGGACGTCCACCTTGAATTTCTCGCGAATCTGGCTCTCAAGCTCGGGGGCGGTATCAAACGGGCTGCGGATCTGGACCTGGACCAAGCCTGTTTCCCGGGCGGAAGACAAGAGCCTTGAAACAGTGGAGCGCGAGGTCCGCAACTCCCGCGCAATGGCGTCCATGGTCAGGTCCTGCAGGTAGTACATCTGTGCGGCCCGGAGGGCATCCGAGTGACGTGAGCGTCCCATCTCATTTCCTTACTGCACGTTTGTGCATATAGCTTGACTCCATTTTCCACCTTCGCCAGATTAGTGGTGAAAGGTGCAGCGAACGTAACGCCGCGCACAAACCAAGCCCAAGGGAGCAGTTTTGGGACACAACAGGATTTCTACCTCCTCCGATGCGCATCGGCGTGAGTCTGTAACCGCCTTGCGGGAGCGGCCGTCGGCGAAGGTGCTGATTATCGGCGGGGGTATCAACGGCGTAGGGACCTTCCGTGACCTGGCCTTGCAGGGCATTGATGTTGCGCTTGTGGAGCGTGGTGACTACTGCCAGGGCGCAAGCGGTGCATCGTCGCACATGATCCATGGCGGCATCCGTTACCTGGAGAACGGTGAGTTCCGCCTTGTCAAGGAATCAGTGGTGGAGCGCAACCGCCTTCTGCGGATCGCCCCGCATTACGTCAAGCCGCTGCAGACCACCATTCCCATCTTCAGCACCTTCTCCGGCATCCTGTCCGCGCCCATTCGCTTCCTCACCCACAAACAGGGCAAACCGAACGAACGCGGCGCCTTCCTCATCAAGCTCGGCCTGAGCATGTACGACTTCTTCTCCCGTGACGGCGGCAGCGTCCCCCGGCACCAGTTCCGCGGCAAGGACAAGGCTCTGGCGGAGCTGCCCAAGCTGCACCCGGGAATCAAGTACACGGCAACCTACTTTGACGCGTCCGTCCACAATCCTGAGCGGCTCACCCTGGACGTGCTTCAGGATGGCGAGAAGGCCGGACGCGGTGGTGGCCTGCCTGGCGGGACGGCCCGGGCCAGCAACTACGTCTCACTGGTTTCCATGGGTACTGACGGAGTCCGGCTGCGCGACGAATTGAGCGGCAAGGAGTTCGATTTCCAGGCAGACGTCATCGTCAACACCACCGGTGCGTGGGTGGACCTCACCAACCAAGCCATGGGAGCCGCCAGCCAGTTCATGGGCGGCACCAAGGGCTCGCACATTGTGCTGGACCACCCTGGGCTGCTGGCCGCCTGCAATGGCCGGGAGATCTTCTTCGAACACACGGACGGCCGCATCGTCCTTATTTACCCGATGGGGGACCGGGTGCTGGTGGGCACCACGGACGTCGACGCCGACATGTCAGAAGACGCCGTCTGTACCGAATCCGAAATCGACTACTTTTTCGACCTGATCGGCCACGTCTTCCCCACCATCAAGGTGGACCGCGACCAGATCGTCTACAGCTTCGCCGGAGTCCGTCCACTGCCGCGCCACGACGCAACCCAGCCGGGATTTGTCTCTAGGGACTACAGGATCGAACGCAGCGTCCGCACCGGCGAAGGTGCCATGGCTACGCCAGGCGGCAAGGCCGCCGTCGTACTGAGCCTGGTAGGTGGCAAGTGGACTACTTTCCGGGCACTGGCCGAACACATGACCAACGACGTTCTTCGCGAACTTGGTCGGGAACGGAAAATTTCGACGGCGAAACTCGCCATTGGCGGCGGCGCTGGCTTCCCTGCCACGGAACAAGGTGAGCAGGAGTGGATCAAGAAGCACATGGGGCCCGGACTGGACGCGGACCGCGTGGCTGGACTCCTGACGCGGTATGGAACACGGGCAGAGACCGTCATCGATTACCTGAACGCAGGACACGACGCGCCGCTTCGTTCAACCCGGGAACTCAGTGTTCGCGAGTTGGCATTCATGGCCGAAAACGAGCAGGTCGGGCATCTGGTGGATGTCCTCATCCGGCGGACGTCCCTCGCGTTCCGCGGCCTGGTGACCGGCGAGTTGCTGAACGAAATTGCTGCGGCATTGGCTGAACCGCTTGGGTGGGATGCCGCTGACCGTGACGCAGAAGTGCGGCATGCCCAGGAAGTGCTGCGGCGGTTCCACAAGGTCGACGTGCACAGTCTCGTGGCATGAGGCCGGTCACACAAGATGCTTGATCGTCCCACTGTGTGGCCAGGAAGCTGGCGACAGGGACGGCAAACGGGGTAGGTGAGCCCCTTGGGGGCTCACCACACCGGGATGGTTGCGGAAAACGGAACTGTCCCAACAGCCTCTTCAACCCGCGAGGAGGCTGACAACAGAAAAATGAGGAGTCAAAGATGTCTCTTGGAATAGTTTTCCTTTCCGAAGTATTCGGAACCATGATGCTGACCCTGCTGGGTTGTGGCGTCGTGGCCAACGTTGCGCTCAAAGGCACCAAGGGCAACAACGGTGGATTCTTGATGGTGACCTGGGGCTGGGGTATTGCGGTCTTCGCGGGCGTTTTCGTGGCCGCCAAGTCCGGTGCGCACCTGAACCCGGCTGTCACCTTGGGCCTGCTCGTCAAGGGAAGCAAGGAATACGCGCCCGATGTCAGCGTGGACTTCGCTTCCACCTTGACGTACTTCGGCGGCGAACTGCTCGGGGCATTCCTGGGCGCCGTTGTTTGCTGGCTCGCTTACAAGCAGCACTTCGATGAGGAGCCGCTGGCAGCAAACAAGCTGGGAACGTTCTCCACCGGGCCTGCCATCCGTTCAACCCCGTGGAACCTCATCACCGAAATCATTGGCACGTTCGTCCTGGTTTTCGTCATCCTGACTTTCGGCGGCACCCCCTCGGGCCTGGGCCCGTTGGCGGTAGCGCTGCTCGTGGTCGGTATCGGTGTGTCCATCGGTGGCCCCACCGGTTACGCCATCAACCCGGCACGTGACCTTGGACCCCGCATCGCGCACGCCATCCTCCCCATCAAGGGCAAGGGTTCCAGCGACTGGGCCTACTCCTGGATCCCTGTCGTCGGGCCCCTTGTCGGCGGTACGCTGGCAGGCCTCATGGCCAACATCGTTCCAGGGATCATGCCGTCCGTCGCCGGCTAGACAGCCTTACGCGGCAATACGCCCTACCAGATCAATAACCGCAGATAACCACTGAGACAAGGACGTCACCATGAATCAATACGTCATCGCCATCGACCAAGGCACCACCAGCTCCCGCGCCATCGTCTTTGACCACTCCGGCAACATTGTGTCAACGGGACAGATGGAACATGAGCAGATCTTCCCGCAGGCAGGTTGGGTCGAGCACAACCCCGCCGAGATCTGGAACAACACCCGGGAGGTCATAGGTTCCGCGCTGTCCAAGGCGAACCTGACGCGGCACGATATTGCCGCCGTCGGTATTACCAACCAGCGTGAGACCGCCGTGGTGTGGGATAAGAACACGGGCGAGGCGGTTTACAACGCCATCGTCTGGCAGGACACACGGACGCAGTCGATCGTCGATGAACTGTCCAAGGACGGCGGGCCGGAGCGGTTCAAGCAAAAGGTCGGCCTTCCCTTGGCCACGTACTTTTCCGGCACCAAGATCAAATGGATCCTGGACAACGTCGACGGCGCCCGCGAACGCGCAGAAGCCGGCGACCTCTTGTTTGGGAACACCGACGCCTGGGTTCTCTGGAACCTGACAGGTGGAGTCGACGGCGGCGTGCACGTCACTGACGTGACCAACGCGTCCCGCACTATGTTCATGGACCTTGAAACGCTGCAATGGGACCAGGAAATTCTTGACGTCTTCGGCGTCCCGGCCTCCATGATGCCCGCCATCAAATCCTCCTCCGAGGTCTACGGACACGTCCACACCTCCCAGTTGCTGCGCGAAGTTCCCGTAGCCGGCATCCTGGGCGACCAGCAAGCCGCCACATTTGGTCAAGCCGCGTTCCAAGCCGGTGAAGCGAAAAACACCTATGGCACGGGTTGCTTCCTGATCTTCAACACCGGCGAGGAAATCGTCCACTCCAAGAACGGCCTGCTCACCACCCTGGGATACAAGCTCGGCGACGACAAGCCCCACTACGCCCTGGAAGGTTCCATCGCCGTCACCGGTTCCCTGATTCAGTGGCTGCGTGACAACCTCGGCATGATCAGCTCCGCACCACAGGTGGAAGAACTCGCCGCCGCAGTCGAAGACAACGGTGGCGTGTACATCGTCCCCGCATTCTCCGGCTTGTTCGCTCCGTATTGGAGGGCTGACGCGCGAGGCGCGATCGTAGGCCTCACCCGATTCGCCAACAAGGGCCACATTGCGCGTGCTGCCCTTGAAGCGACTGCGTTCCAGACCCGCGAGGTACTCGACGCCGTCAACGCTGACTCGGGTGTTCCCCTCACCGAACTGAAGGTCGACGGCGGCATGGTCGCCAACGAGGCACTCATGCAGTTCCAGGCCGACATCCTCGGCGTACCGGTAGTCCGCCCGAAGGTGGTTGAAACCACCGCCCTGGGCGCCGCGTACGCTGCAGGCCTGGCCGTCGGATTCTGGAAGGACCTGGGCGAACTCAGCGCCAACTGGGGCGAGGACAAGCGCTGGGAACCGCAGCTGCCTGCCGAAGAGCAGGAGCGCCAGCTGCGCCTCTGGAAGAAGGCCGTGACCAAATCCATGGATTGGGTCGACGAGGACGTTAAGTAGTTCAAAAAAGGGGCCGATGACTCCCGCCCGCCCGCTTCGCGGTGCCCACCACACCATGGCGGGGAGTCATCGGCCCCTTTTTTGATGCGGGCCGCTGCGCCGCCAACCATGCTTTGTCGGCGAGTGGAAGGATGATCGTGCGCTATTGTAGATCTATGCGTGCGATCCTTCTGCTTAGCTAGCCGCCCGGCAATCAACAGCCGAGCGGCCGCCCCTCCATTGTCGAGGGGCTTTTGTGTGTCCGGGGCTTTACCCGGAGCGCAGCAGGAGGCAAAACCGCCATCGAAGAACAGAAGAGGGCAGCAGTGAGCGTTCAGCCGGAGACAGAGACCGGAACAGCACAGACAGCCGCAGCTGGAGCGCCTGAAGAAGGCGTCTACAGCTTCGCCGCGATGGAAGCCAAGTGGCCGCAGGTCTGGGAAGACCTCAAAGTGTTCACTCCACTTGACGATGGTTCGCGGGAACGCCGCTACGTGCTGGACATGTTCCCCTACCCCTCAGGCGACCTCCACATGGGGCACGCCGAGGCCTTTGCCATGGGCGACGTCGTAGCGCGCTACCTGCGCCAGAAGGGCTACGACGTCCTGCACCCCATCGGTTGGGACTCGTTCGGCCTCCCCGCTGAGAACGCGGCAATTAAGCGCAACGCCCACCCCAGCGAGTGGACCTACGCCAACATCGACACGCAGGCTGCCTCGTTCAAACGCTACGCCATTTCGGCCGACTGGTCCCGGCGTCTGCATACGTCCGACCCCGAGTACTACCGGTGGACCCAGTGGTTGTTCAAGCGCTTCTATGAGCGTGGCTTGGCGTACCGCAAGGACTCGCCCGTCAACTGGTGCCCCAAGGACCTCACCGTCCTCGCGAACGAGCAAGTAGTCAACGGTGCCTGTGAGCGCTGTGGCACGGCAGTCACCAAGAAGTCCCTGAACCAGTGGTACTTCAAGATCACCGAGTACGCCGACCGCCTGCTCGAGGACATGGACCAACTCCAGGGCCACTGGCCCGAGCGCGTGCTGGCCATGCAGCGGAACTGGATCGGCCGCTCCGAGGGCGCCCACGTCCGCTTTGTCATCGAGGGCACCCAGGACCGGGCAGAGCGCGAAGTCACCGTCTTCACCACCCGCCCGGACACCCTTTACGGCGCAACATTCTTCGTGGTTGCTGCGGATGCGCATTTGGCCCTGGACCTCGTTACACCTGAACAGCATGACGAACTCATGGCCTACCGGGAAAAGGTCAAGGCCCTCTCCGAGATCGAGCGCCAGTCCACGGAGCGCGAGAAGACCGGCGTCTTTACCGGACGCTACGCCATCAATCCGCTCAACGGTGAGAAGCTTCCCGTTTGGGCAGCCGACTACGTTCTGGCCGACTACGGCACTGGAGCCATCATGGCTGTTCCGGCGCACGACCAACGCGACCTCGATTTCGCCAAGGCGTTTGGCCTGCCCGTGCGCGCCGTACTTGATACAGGCGAGGAAGACCCCGCCGAGACCGGTGTGGCCACCGCGGGCGAAGGACAGCTCAAGAACTCCGGCGACTTGGATGGCCTGTCCAAGTCGGAGGCCATCCCGGCCGCCATCGGGATTCTGGAGAAGTTGGGAACCGGCGAGAAGTTCGTCAACTTCCGGCTCCGCGACTGGCTGCTCAGCCGCCAGCGTTTCTGGGGCACGCCCATCCCGATCATTCACTGCGCCGAATGCGGCGAAGTGCCCGTTCCCGACGACCAATTGCCCGTGAAGCTGCCCGAAGACCTGCGCGGAGAGGCGCTGGCGCCCAAGGGCACCTCACCGCTGGCCGCCGCCGTCGAATGGGTCAACGTCGAGTGCCCCAACTGCGGCAGGGCAGCACAGCGCGACACGGACACCATGGATACGTTCGTGGACTCTTCCTGGTACTTCCTGCGGTTCGTCTCGCCCCACTACACCGAGGGCCCGTTTGATCCGTCGAAGATCAATGACTGGATGCCCGTGGGGCAGTACGTGGGCGGCGTGGAGCACGCCATCCTGCATCTGCTCTACGCCCGGTTCTTTACCAAGGTCATCAAGGACATCGGCCTGATCGACGCCAGCGAGCCCTTCAGCGCGCTGCTCAACCAGGGCCAGGTGCTCAATGGCGGCAAGGCCATGAGCAAGTCCCTTGGCAATGGTGTGGACCTTGGCGAGCAGTTGGACAAGTTCGGCGTTGACGCCGTTCGCCTGACCATGGTCTTCGCCTCGCCACCTGAGGACGATGTTGACTGGGCGGACGTCTCGCCGTCCGGTTCGGCCAAGTTCCTGGCCCGTGCCTGGCGCCTGGGCCAGGACGTCACCAGCGAACCCGGAACCGATGCCAGTGCCGGTGACCGCGCCTTGCGCACGGTGACCCACAAGACCATCGCTGATGCCGCTGAACTGTTGGACAACAACAAGTTCAACGTCGTAGTGGCACGGCTCATGGAGTTGGTCAACGCGACGCGTAAGACCATCGACTCCGGAGCGGGTGGAGCCGACCCCGCCGTGCGCGAGGCAGTTGAGGCCGTCGCTGTGATCCTGAGCCTTTTTGCCCCGTACACGGCAGAAGATCTCTGGAACACGCTGGGACACGCTGCCTCCGTGGCCAATGCCGGCTGGCCGAAGCACGACGACGCCCTGCTCGTCCAGGACACCGTCACCGCCGTTGTGCAGGTCCAGGGCAAGGTCCGCGACAGGCTCGAAGTATCGCCGGACATCAGCGAGGACGATCTGCGCGAACTGGCACTCGCATCCGAAAATGTCCAGCGCGCCATGGACGGCCGTGGCATCCGCACCGTAATCGTGCGGGCGCCTAAACTGGTGAACATCGTCCCCGCCTAACCAGGCATCACGGACTTTGCGGCCGCCGGCATTGTGCCGGCGGCCGGTCACCATTGTTGGAGGTTGCGTGCCCGAGCGAGAACCACCTGCCTGGATGTGGCTCAAGGAACGGCTGTCCCGCCTCCGGCAGCCGGCGCTCCCGGTTCCCATTGCCGATGAGGCGCTTCCCGCCGTCGTAAAGACCGCCGTGGTAACTGATTCGGCAGCCGCCCTGCCAGCGGACTGGGTGGCGGCCTTTGCCGCGGACGGGCGCCTGGCCGTTGTTCCCATGCCGGTCATGGTGGGGAGCGAAATCTACGGTGAGGGCGAAGACGACATCACCGAAACGTTGGCCGTTGCCTTGGCGTCGGGCGCATCCGTGAAGACATCCCGGCCCTCGCCCGGCCAGTTTGAACAGGCTTATCGTGCCGCGCAGAACCGCGGGTTCGAAGCCGTGGTGTCCATCCATATTTCTGCCGAATTGTCCGGAACCGCCGATGCCGCGCGTCTTGCTGCGGCACGGGTTGGTATCCCCGTGGAGGTACTGGATTCACGCACCGTCGGAATGGCGCAAGGCATGGGAGTGCAGAGCGCCGTGGTTGCTGCGGCCGCTGGCCTGCCCGCAGCTGAAGTCCGCGCTTTTGCGGAAAAGCGCATGGAACGTACCAAGGTCTACTTCTACGTTCCGAGCCTGGAGCAGCTCAGGCGTGGGGGACGCATTGGAGCCGCGGCATCGCTGCTGGGGACGGTGCTGGCCATCAAGCCAATACTTGCGGTCGACGGCGGCAGGATCGTTCCGTTGGAAAAGGTCCGCTCCGCTGTGCGTGCTGTAGCCCGGCTTGAGGAGATCGTGGCAGCTGATGTCGCTTCCAGGCCTGCCGGTCAGCAACGGCTGGCAGTTCATCATTTTGGTAACCAGCTGGAGGCCGAAGCGTTGGCCGCACGCCTTCGGGACAAATGCCCGGACTGTCCTCCCGCCCAGATCAGTGCCCTCCCCGCAGTCCTCGCGGCGCACGCGGGTTTGGGTGTACTGGCGGTTATCGTGGGGGAGAGCAGCACACCCACGTGAGCTTTTCCACATAGCCCAAGAGGCCCAGTGCACTCCTTTCGCGTCCCTCGTAGGCTCGAACCATGCCACGCTGGAATCGGGATGGGTCCCCAGACGCCGCAGCACTGGCAGCCAGACGGCGGCTCGCGGCGGGACTGAACCCTCCGGATGATCCAGCTCCCTTGCTTGCCATGCCTCCGCTCGAAGAGCCCGCGCCGGAGGCTTCGGCTTCGGACCCCCTCCATGGCCAAGAGACAATGGCGGCGCGGTTTCGGTGGCGAACGTCCTGGAGGGTTGCGGTTGCGGTGTCGGTAGTTGGTGCCGCCTGCGCGGCGTGGTTCCTTCTCCAGGCGGCCACCGGACAACCCACTACAGAGCCCCTGAGTCAGTCGGTACCGGTCGAGGGAAGCGTGACTGAAGGTGACGGGCTGAATTCCACTGGACCGACGCCGCCGTCTCAAAACACGAAGATGCTGCTGGTCCATGTTGCCGGTGCGGTACAGAAACCCGGTGTCGTTTCGCTTGCAGAAGGAAGCCGGGTCTTTCAGGCGATCGATGCTGCAGGCGGGGCAACCGCCACTGCTGACCTAAATGGCCTTAATCTCGCGGAAGTAGTCACAGACGGGGCAAAGATCCATGTTCCGGCTGTGGGGGAGGCGTCCCAGCAGGAGACTTCCCAGGAGACAGGGAGCGGAAACGGCGCAGGTGGGCCGGCAGAGACCCAGGTCAGCCCGGGATCCGGAGGCGCCAAGGTCAACATCAACACTGCCTCCGTGGAAGAGCTCGGGACACTGCCCAGGGTTGGTCCCGTGATGGCCCAGCGCATCGTAGATTGGCGCAAGGAGCACGGAGCGTTTGCCTCGGTGGAAGAGTTGGATGCCATTGATGGCATCGGACCCAAGCTCATGGAGTCGCTCCAGGATTTGGTGACGGTGCAGGGTGGCTGAGGATTCACACGGAAATCCCTTGCTGAGGCGTCTGGATCTCCGTCTGGATCTCCGTCTGGTCCCGGCCGTTCTTGTCACCTGGGCCGCGGCACTTGCCTGCGGTGTTCTCACCGCTGCGTGGTCGGCGACTATAGGCGTAGTCCTTGCCGGTGTTGCCAGCGCCTTGCTGCTCTCTTCGCGCCTGCGGGCAACGGGGACGTCACGCGCCAGGACAGTTCCGGCCACTCTCGCCTTGGCCTGTGTGCTGGGTGCTGTGGCTGCTGGTCATTGTGCCTTGGCTGCCGGCAAGCGGGACCAAGGCCCCCTCGCCGCAGCCGTCGACGCCCACGCTGGCGTGGTCATCCAGGTCCGGGTCACTGGCAGTCCTGCAGAGGCGCCCCAACCCGGGCACTCCGGCGACACCCGATGGTCGGTTCCGGCCAGCCTGGTCGACCTTACCTCCGGAGGGAATGTCATTCGAGGTTCTGCCTCCCTTGTGGTCATTGGCGACGATGCGTGGCGGGACGTACGCCCGGGACGGCACGTGCGAACAACCGGCACGCTGAAGGAGATCCGGCCCGGACAATCAGAAACGGCGATACTGACAGCCACCACCGGACCGGTTGTGATGGGCTCTGCCTTCGACCTGCAAGACGTGGCCGCCCAGCTGCGCGGGCACTTACGCGATACTGCAAGTTGGTTGCCTCCCGATGCTGCTGGTCTGCTGCCAGGAATGGTGACTGGCGACACCAGCGAGCTTTCGGAGAGCCTTGAAGCGGACATGAAGACAACCGGGATGGTCCACTTAACAGCTGTAAGCGGGGCGAATTGCAGCTTAATTTTGGGCGGATTCATCCTGGTTGCCAGAAGCCTGGGACTGGCTCGTCCTTTCGCTGCCGCTTTCGCAGGGTGTGGGCTTGCTGCGTTCGTAGTGCTGGTAGGGCCGGAGCCCAGCGTCCTGCGCGCAGCGCTCATGGGACTGGTCGGGATGGCTGCATTGACGGGCGGGCTGCGGGGACGGCCACTGACTTTCCTATGCTTGGCTACGGTTGTTCTTCTCCTGCTGGATCCCACCCTTGCCAGCAACTTTGGCTTCCTCCTCTCCGTCCTGGCTACGCTTGGCATCGTGCTGCTCGCGGGCCGGATAGCGTCGTGGTTTCCTGACACCATTCCCAAGTGGTTGGCTGTAGGGGTTTCCGTGCCCCTGTCCGCCCAGGTGCTCTGTGGGCCAGTCATCGTTGCACTCCAACCCCAGTTCTCGCCGTACGCACTCCTTGCAAACGTGATGGCTGGTCCGCTCGTGGCTCCCGTGACGATTTTGGGGACCCTGGCCGTGCCGCTCTCCGCGATCCATCCCTGGGCTGCGGCAATCCCCATCGCCCTGGCGGGTGCCAGCGCCAGCGGTGTGGCGGGCATAGCAAGGTGCTTTGCCGGACTACCCGGCGCGGCACTCCCGTGGGCGGAAGGTCCGGCGGGCATTGGTGCCATGACCGTTTCCTCGGTGGTCACCATACTCGTTGTCTGGACAGCCCTGCATCCAAGCGGTGTGCTCCGGAGGATCATGGTCCTTCACCACCGCCTGATGGTTGTGTTGGAAAGGCTGGACAAGAACGCAAGGCGGCTGCCTGTTCGGGTTGCTGCGCATCCGCCCAGGGTGGGACGAGCCACGCGCGACCGCCAAGGCATGGCAGACTTGAAGTCTGCAAAAAATCCTCCGGAAGGAACCAACTGTGGCTGCTGCCCAAAACACCCGGGCCAAGAGCGTCGCTGCCAACACCGTCAGTTGGCGGGACGCGACGCCGGCCGCGGTGGTGCTGATCACGGGCCCGGAGGAATACCTCGGTATCAGGGCCATGGACCGCATCAGATCCCTCGTCCGGACGGCAACACCTGATGTTGAACTCAGCAGGCTGAATGCTGGTTCCTACGAGGCCGGTTCCCTGGCGATGACCGTAACCCCATCTCTGTTCGGCGAGGGAAAGCTGATCGAAGTAGAGGGCTTGGAAGCCATGAATGATGCGTTCCTGGCTGACTCTTTGTCCTACTTGTCCCATCCCGAGCAGGATGTGGTTTTGGTGCTGCGCCATGCCGGCGGTGTTCGCGGGAAGAAATTGCTGGACGCCGTGAAATCCGCTGGATGGCCTGTGATCGATTGCCAGCCTCTTAAGAAGGATGCGGACAAAACTGCGTTTGTTGTCTCGGAGTTCAAAGCCGGTGGTCGCCGGATTGAGGGCGAAGCCGTCCAGGCCCTCGTCAATGCGGTGGGAGCCAATCTGTCCGAGCTTGCGGCCGCCTGCAACCAGCTGATTGCCGACGCCACCACAGCTGTTACGGCCGAAACCGTGGAGCGCTACTACGGTGGCCGGGTGGAAGCTACGGCTTTCAAGGTGGCCGATGCTGCCATGGCCGGTAACGGACCAGTGGCTTTGTCCACCTTGCGGCATGCCCTGTCCACCGGGGTTGATCCAGTCCCCTTGGTGGCTGCGCTTGCGGCGAAACTGCGGACGCTGGCAAAGGTGGCTGGGGCGAACGGGTCGCCGGCCACCATCGCCAGGAACCTGGGAATGCAGCCGTGGCTTGTGGAGCAGGCCCAGCGCGATGTCCGCCGTTGGACCCCGGACGGCCTGATCCGCTCCATCCAGGTCATCGCCGAGGCGGATGCCCAGGTGAAGGGTGAGTCGCGTGATCCGGTCTACGCCGTGGAGCACGCGGTCACGGTGATCGCCACGTCGGCCAGCCGCCGCTGAAGCTGGCGCATTCGCGCCGGCTTTCGGTTAAACCCAAAAGGCCGGCACCCGAGGGTGCCGGCCTTTTGATCAGCTCAGTCGAACTGGAAAAACCTTAGAGTGCGTTGACCTTCTTGGAGATCGCCGACTTGCGGTTTGCAGCGTTGTTCTTGTGAATAACGCCCTTGCTGACAGCCTTGTCCAGCTTGCGGCTGGCAGCAACAAGTGCAGTTGCAGCAGCATCCTTGTCAGCAGACTCAACGGCGGTGGCAACGGCGCGGATGGCCGTCTTCAGCTCGGACTTGACGGCGTTGTTACGCAGACGAGCCTTCTCGTTGGTGAGGATGCGCTTCTTCTGGGACTTGATATTAGCCACGTATGAACTCTCTTTTTAATGCGGAAATGGTCTAGAGGGTTTTCAGGTTGGCCATCGACTGAGCGGCGTGGGGATGCCTATGGCAGCCAACCATGAGTGGCCGTCGACCTGCACGGACACACAGCTATAAAGGATAGCAGAAAGCGGGGCCCAGTGTGACCGATTGATCAGCTCCAGCCATGAAGTTCCCTCAGGGCACGGGAAACCTCAAGGAACGCCGGCTTGCCGAGGACTGCACCTTCACGACGGATCGCCTCCGGGTTCACCCGGATCACACGGTCAAGTTTGACTTCACTCGGGCGCCCTTGACGGTCCCACTGGCCCACTCCAACATCAACGTAATCCCCGGCGCGCCTGCCGTTGTCGTGGTCCTTGGACGTCAGCATGAGGCCCAGCAGCCACTCGCCATCCCTGCCAACCAACAGCACAGGGCGATCCTTGCCATGCGAGAAATCCTCTTCGAACGGGACCCAGGTCCACACAATTTCTCCCGGATCGGGCCGCCCATCCGGTTTGGGGGAGTAGTGCAGTTTTGCTGCTCCCACGAAGTCGCCCGGGTAGTCGCCCGGGTAGGCAGCCGGTTGAGGCCCGACGGCGGATTGCCGGCTCTTCTGCCTCGGGAAACCAGCGGGAGCGTTGTTCCTGCTATTGGTGCTGCTGCCGCCAAGTGTCTTGAGGGATCGAAGGATGAGTTTGCCCAATGGGCGCAAGTCCAAAGCCATGCGGACAACGCTACCGCGATGGTCTGCCGGGCGAACGTATGCAGCGCTTCATGGAGACCGGCAGGAATGTACGGGGAACCGCAGGTTCGTGGGAGACTAGAGGATCAGATGCGCGGCGTGTCCCGGCTGGCCTTTGCCCAGCCGGTGGATTTGCCGCGTGAGTGTCGACAGTAAGGATCCTGCGTGTCTCCCATGGCCCGCACCGCACCGGTGCCCGCCGCAACAGATCCGGCCATCATCCGGAACTTCTGCATCATTGCCCACATCGACCACGGTAAGTCCACCCTGGCCGACCGCATGCTGCAGTACACCGGCGTCGTTCAACAGCGCGACATGAAGGCCCAGTATCTGGACCGTATGGACATCGAACGTGAGCGCGGCATCACCATCAAGTCCCAGGCAGTACGTATGCCATGGGAACTCGATGGCACCAGCTATGCCCTCAACATGATCGATACTCCTGGCCACGTCGACTTCACCTATGAGGTATCGCGCTCCCTGGCTGCCTGTGAAGGCGCCGTGCTGCTGGTTGATGCAGCGCAGGGCATCGAAGCCCAGACGCTTGCCAACCTCTACCTGGCGATGGAGAACAACCTCACCATCATCCCCGTGCTGAACAAGATCGATCTTCCGGCTGCGCAGCCTGAAAAGTATGCGGCAGAACTGGCCAACCTTATTGGCGGAGACCCGGAAGATGTCCTCAAGGTTTCGGGTAAGACCGGTGTAGGCGTGGAAGCGTTGCTGGACAAGATCGTCCGCGACCTCCCTGCCCCCGTCGGCAATCCCGACGCACCGGCACGTGCCATGATCTTCGACTCCGTCTATGACACCTATCGTGGCGTGGTCACCTACGTCCGCGTAGTGGATGGCATGCTGCATCCGCGGGAACGCATCCAGATGATGTCAACACGGGCCACGCACGAGCTCCTGGAGATCGGTGTGAGTTCCCCGGAGCCTACACCGTCCAAGGGCCTCGGAGTCGGTGAAGTGGGTTACCTCATCACCGGTGTGAAGGATGTTCGCCAGTCCAAGGTGGGCGATACCGTAACCAACCTTGCCAAGCCGGCATCGGAGTCGCTCAGCGGCTACGCCGACGCCAAGCCGATGGTGTTCTCGGGTCTGTACCCGCTCGATGGAACTGACTACCCTGTTCTCCGCGATGCCCTCGAGAAACTGATGCTTAACGACGCCGCCCTGGTCTACGAGCCCGAGACGTCCGCCGCCCTGGGCTTTGGCTTCCGCGTGGGCTTCCTGGGTTTGCTGCACCTCGAAATCACCCGTGAGCGCCTCGAGCGCGAGTACAACCTGGACCTCATCTCCACAGCTCCCAACGTTGAGTACGAGGTCACGCTGGAGGACAAGAAGGTGGTCCACGTGACCAACCCCAGCGAATATCCCACAGGCAAGATCGCAGAAGTCCGCGAGCCCATGGTGTCCGCTACGATCCTGGCGCCCAACGAGTTCGTGGGATCCATCATGGAGCTCTGCCAGAGCCGCCGTGGCCAGATGCGTGGCATGGACTACTTGTCCGAAGACCGCGTGGAGCTCCGTTACTGGATCCCGCTGGCCGAAATCGTCTTCGACTTCTTCGACCTCCTGAAGTCCAAGACACGCGGTTACGCATCACTGGACTGGAAGGCCGACGGCGAACAGGTCGCGGACCTTGTGAAGGTGGACATCCTTCTCCAGGGCGAGCAAGTGGATGCTTTCAGTGCCATCACCCACCGTGACAAGGCCTACGCCTACGGTGTGATGATGACCGGCAAGCTGCGCGAACTCATCCCGCGTCAGCAGTTCGAGGTGCCCATCCAGGCTGCCATCGGATCGCGCATCATTGCCCGGGAAAGCATTCGGGCCATCCGCAAGGACGTTCTTGCCAAGTGCTACGGCGGTGACATCACCCGTAAGCGCAAGCTGCTTGAGAAGCAGAAGGAAGGCAAGAAGCGCATGAAGATGGTGGGCCGGGTTGAAGTGCCCCAGGAGGCTTTCATTGCCGCGCTGACCACCGACGAGTCCAAGGACAAGGCCAAGAAGTAGATGCCCAGCGTCCTTCCTTTGGGCGACCCGGCACCTGCGGATGGCTTGTTGCCTCCGCAGGTGCTGACCGGCGTCGAGCACCGCAAGTTCGGGCTGTATGTGCATATCCCGTTCTGCGCGGTGCGGTGCGGCTATTGCGACTTCAATACCTATACGGCCACGGAGCTCGGCGGTGGGGCGTCGCAGGATGCTTATGCCCAAACGGCCGTCACCGAGCTGGACTTCGCGGCAACGGCCCTGAATGCTTCCGGCTTGCCGGAGCGGCCCCTGAGCACCGTATTCTTCGGCGGGGGAACACCCACGTTGCTCCCTGCCAAGGACTTGGCACGTATCCTGCGCGCCGCCGTCGGGCATTGGGGACTTGAGCCGGGCGCAGAGGTGACCACCGAAGCCAACCCCGACTCCGTGACGCCGGAATCGCTCAAGGTGCTCGCTGATGCCGGCTTTACGCGCGTCTCCTTCGGCATGCAGTCCGCGGTACCGCATGTGCTCAAAGTGCTGGATCGCACCCATACGCCCAGCCGTGTTCCGCTGGTGGTCCAGTGGGCGCGCGAGGCTGGCCTGGCCGTTAGCCTTGACCTCATCTACGGCACGCCGGGAGAGTCGATGGCGGATTGGCAACTGTCCCTTGAGACTGCCCTCTCCTACGAACCCGACCACATCAGCGCGTATGCCCTGATCGTTGAGGACGGCACAAAGCTGGCGGCCCAAATCCGCCGCGGCGAAGTCCCCGGAATCGACGACGACGACCACGCCGCCAAATATGAGCTCGCTGACAAATTGATCTCCGAAGCCGGCCTGACGTGGTACGAAGTCAGCAATTGGTCGAAAACGCCTGAACAAGCCTGCCGTCACAACCTTGCCTATTGGCGGGGCGATGACTGGTGGGGTATTGGTCCCGGCGCCCACTCCCACGTGGGCGGTGTCCGCTGGTGGAACGTTAAGCACCCCACGGCTTACGCCAACAGGCTGGCTGCAGGAGACTCGCCGGCAGCCGGCAGGGAAACCCTCGACGCCGACACCCGGGAAGTCGAGCGCATCATGCTTGAGGCGCGGCTCGGTACAGGGCTAGCGGTGGATGCGTTGGACAAAGTCGGCCGCCATGCGATGGCGGGACTTATCGCTGAAGAGCTGGTGGACCCGGTTGCGGCCTTCAAGGGTCGCCTGGTTCTTACGCTCAAAGGCCGGCTACTGGCGGACGCCGTGGTGCGCAGGATTCTGCCGGACTAACCGTCGGAAGAATCCTGCGGAGGCCCGGGACTACTTAATCCAGCGCAGGTTGAGCTTGTAGCGGTGGGGCTGCCCGTGGTTGACACGAATACCAGCCGAGACTGAGAAGCACGTAAGTGCTACCCAGATGCCCGTGGCGATGACTGCAAAGATATTTCCCACCAATGGAAGCAGAACAAGGATATTCGCCAGGACTGCTGCGATGGTCGGAGGGAGCGTGAAGTTCAGGGCTTCCTTGGATTCCTGCGCCGTAAACGGCCCGCGATCACGGAAGATCAGATAGATCAGCAGGGAGGGCAGGCATCCCAGAATTCCCCCGAAGTGCGCAAGGGTGGCCCACTGGCGGTCTTCGCTTGCCGTCAGTGGGAGTGCGTTTGCGGGCGCGCCATGGTACTGGGGCTGGCCTGCGGCGCTGCCCGGTTCTTCAGGAGCGTTCTCTGCCACGGTGTCTTCCCTTTGCTGTAAAGATGCTGCAGTGTTGCTGTCCCAGAATACTGGGTTCCGGGTCATCCCGGGACCAACGCCCCGTTACGTCCCCGGGAAAAGTGCGTTCAGGAAACGTAAATTCAGGACAAGACCGTCAGGCAGTGGTGAGGAAATCGATGACTTCCTCCACCCTTCCCAGCAGCGAGGCTTCCAGATCGGCGTAGGTGCGGACCGCACCAAGCAGGCGCTGCCAGCCGAGTCCAATGTCTTCGGCGGTTTCGTGCGGCCAACCGAAAGCGGTCAATATTCCGGTCTTCCAGTCAGTGCCGCGTGGAACGTCCGGCCACCGCTCAATACCCAGCACTTTTGGCCGGATCGCTTGCCAGACGTCTACGTACGGATGGCCCACGATCAGCACGTTTCCGGCGGCTCCGGGCACCGTCATGGCTTCTGCGGCGATGCGTGATTCCTTTGAGCCCGCTACCAGATGGTCTACCAGGATCCCAAGCCTGCGGCCGGGCCCGGGTGAGAACTCTGCGATCGCTGACTTGAGGTCGTCCACGCCGTGCAGCGGCTCTACGACGATGCCCTCAATGCGGAGATCATCGCCCCAGACTTTCTCCACCAGTTCGGCGTCGTGCTTGCCTTCCACCCAAATACGGCTCGCCTTGGCCACCTGGGCACGCTGGCCCAGGACCCTGACGGACCCGGATGCCGTTCGACCCGGCTGCAGAGATGAACCAGAAGCCGAACCAGGAGCCTTTGCCGCCGGCGGCATGAGGCGGATGGCCTGTCCTTCAAGCAGGAAACCGAATCCGAGCTGGAAGGACTTGGTTTTACCACGCCGGTCCTCAAGGGAGACGATGTGCATTCCCCCCGATTTCTCCACGCGGGTGACTTCGCCCACCCAGCCGGACTGGACGTCTTCAAGGACCATCCCGCGCTGGACGGCTACCTCGGGGAGCTGGCGTTGGGCAGGAGCGGACAGATCCTGCGGGCCCCACGTATCGAAAGCCAAGGACTTCATACCCCTTTGTGCTGGTTGTGCTGGGAATAACTCCCGCGGGCGGTTTCAATGCTAGCAACGTGCTGGCTCATACTAGACTTGTTAGCACTTAGGCATGTTGAGTGCTAAGTATTGGTCCGATGTAGGCCCGGACAGTCGTCAGGAGGTGTTGCAATGAGTGAGCCACGCAAGCTTGAGGTGCTGCGCGCAATCGTTGAGGATTATGTGCATTCCCGCGAGCCTGTTGGATCCAAGGCACTTGTGGAGCGGCACCATCTCGGCGTTTCAAGCGCCACCATCCGAAACGACATGGCCGTACTTGAAGAAGAGGGCCTGATCGCGGCGCCGCACACCAGTGCCGGCCGGATCCCAACGGACAAGGGCTATCGGCTGTTCGTGGACAGGATCTCGCAGGTCAAGCCGTTGTCCGCCGCGGAGCGTCGAGCCATCCACTCGCTGCTGGAAGGGCCGGACGACCTCGATGACATCCTTGAGCGCACCGTCAGGCTGCTGTCGCAACTGACCAACCAGGTCGCCGTCGTACAGTACCCGCACTCCAACCGCGCACTTGTCCGTCACGTTGAATTTGTCCTCCTGGCGCCCAAGCAGGTTCTGGTGGTCCTCATCGCAGATACAGGAAGCGTTGGCCAGAAGGTCATCGAGGCTGGCTCCGATGTCAGCAACGAGGCCTTGATGGCCCTGCGCTCCCGGTTCCTTGGCAGTATCGCGGGAACCCAGCTGGCGCTGCTGCCGCAGGTGCTGCCATCCGTCGTGGCGCTGTGCCCGCCGGACCTTCGCGCACTCGCGCAGCATCTTGCCCATGGTCTCCAGGCTTTGAGCGACACCAGCCGTGAAGAGCGCATCGTCATGGCCGGAACAGCCAACCTTGCCCGCTCCAATGTGGATTTCCCGTTGAGTATCGGGCCAGTGCTGGAAGCTCTTGAGGAACAAGTTGTCATGCTCCGGTTGTTGTCCGATATGGGGGATGATCCCCGCGGCGTGACAGTCAGCATCGGACGCGAGAATCCTTACGATGGCCTGGCCGAGGCCTCGGTCGTGGCAACGGGGTACGGCTCCGGAGCCAAGGTCGGAATCCTCGGACCGACCCGGATGGACTATCCCACCACCATGGCTGCCGTGCGCGCCGTGGCCCGCTACCTTTCCCGCATTCTCGGCGGCTGACGCCAGCCCGAGGTAAGAACCGCTTTACAACAAGGAAGAGATACCGACTTTGAGCAGCCACTATGACGTTTTGGGAGTCTCGCCGGAAGCCACCGGGGAAGAGATCAAAAAGGCGTACCGCAAGTTGGCGCGAAAGCTTCACCCGGACGTCAACCCCGGGGAGGATGTCGCGGAGCAGTTCAAAGCCGTGACGCATGCTTACGAAGTGCTGTCCGACCCCCAGAAGCGTCGCGTCTACGATGCCACCGGCAACGAGAATGGCACTGACAACGGCTTCGGCGGCGGCTACTCAGGCCAAGGCTTTGCCTTCCAGGACATCTTCGACACCTTCTTCGGCGGTGGCGGCGGACACGCTGGACCAGCCTCCCGTGTGCGTCGGGGCCAGGATGCACTCATCAGCGTCCGCATCGACCTCAAAGACGCCGTGTTCGGTGTCAACAAGAAGCTCGAAGTTGATACGGCAGTGGTTTGCCCCACGTGTGATGGCAGCTGCTGCCGGCCGGGCACCCACCCGGAGCGTTGTGACATTTGTGGCGGCAGTGGCCAGGTCCAGAGGGCCGTTCGATCCATCCTGGGCCAGGTCATGACCACGGCACCCTGTGGTTCCTGCGAAGGCTTCGGTACCGTCATCAAGGATCCCTGCAATGAGTGCAACGGCCAGGGCCGCATCCGTAGCCGCCGGTCCCTCACCATCAAGGTACCTGCCGGTGTTGCCACGGGTACGCGGATCCAGCTCTCCGGCCAGGGCGAAGCAGGACCGGCAGGCGGACCTGCCGGCGACCTCTACGTAGAGATCCGCGTCAACAGTGACTCCACCTATATCCGTGAAGGCGACGATCTGCACGCAACACTGAGCGTTCCGATGACGGCCGCTGCTTTGGGTACGGAACTGAGCCTGGAAACTTTTGACGGGCCCCAGGAGATCGACGTCAAGGCCGGCACCCAGTCCGGCGAGGTCATCACGCTTCGCGGTTTGGGTGTTACCCACCTCAGGGGCTACGGTCGCGGCGATCTCAAGGTGCACCTGCACGTTGAGACGCCGGTCAAGCTGGATCCGGCACAGGAAGAGCTTCTGCAGCAGCTTGCCAAGTTGCGGGGCGAGCAGTTCAGCGAAGGCAAACTCGTGGCCAGCGGCGGCATGTTCGCCAAGCTGCGGGACAAGCTCGGTAACCTGTAGCGGTGAGCAACCCCGTTTTCTTCACGCCTGCCGGGACCCTGGACGGTGTTGAGCCGGGCGCGTTGTTCGTCATCGACGGTGCGGAAGCCCGGCATGCCGTGACGGTGAAGCGCCTCACCGTCGGTGAGGCCGTGGACATTGCCGATGGCGCAGGAGCCCGCCTGACAGGCACGGTGGCAGAGGCCGGCCCTGGAAGTTTGTCCGTCATGGCATCCAGTGTGATTTTCGAGGACCAGCCGGATGTGCGTTTGGTGCTTGTCCAGGCATTGGCCAAGGGTGACCGCGACGAGTTGGCTATTGAAACGGCCACCGAACTGGGCATTGATGCAGTGATCCCTTGGCAGGCCGAGCGATCCATTGTCCGCTGGAAGGGGGATCGCGCTGCAAAGGCCCACGCCAAGTGGCAGTCTGTGGTCACTGCCGCGGCCAAGCAGGCCCGCAGGGCATGGATACCCGAGGTACGTCCCATCCTGGATTCCGCGGCGCTGGCAAAGGCTGTTGCTGCCGCAGACCTGGCTGTGATCCTTCACGAGGACGCCAAGAACCCTTTGCGGACCGTCCTTGAAGCGCCGCTCGTGGCTGAAGGCGGCGGGCTGGAGTCGCCGCGTGAAGTCCTCTTGATCGTGGGGCCGGAAGGTGGCATCTCGCCGCGCGAAGTGACGCGCCTCAGCGACGCCGGGGCGGTCACGGCTCTCTTGGGCCACCACGTCCTGAGGTCATCGACGGCGGGACCCGCCGCCGTCGTACTCGCCTCCGACGTCCTGGGCCGTTGGTAGGCCGTGGGGGCTGGCAGGCGAAACTACCCTGGGGACCCTGGCTTTAGCCGACGCTGAAAAGACGCGTATCCGTGGTGGATGTGTCTGCTTGCCCGGAGTCCTGAACCTGGGTCACGCGTAATTCGTATTTCCCTGGTTTCAGGGTTGCGCTGAAGGAGAACACACCGAATTGTCCCGGCTCGCCGGTGGCCTTTGTCTGGCCGGTCAACAGGCTGGTTTTCTCGCCGCTGCCGTTGTCCCGGAGAATCTGCCAGCTGACCGGCTTGGAGCTGTCAGTGCTGCGGCCGTTGAACTTAACGGCGCCGGCGGGCAGCGAGGTGTCCTCCTGCGGGTCGATAATCCACAGTGGCGCGACCAAGGAAGCGTCCCTGGCCATTGGTTGACCGAGCCGCACCTGGCCGAACGCCATGAAATCCGTGTGGCCGTCGACCAGAATGACCACCTGGATTTGCTGCCCTGAGTTGATCAAGCCCGACGACGACGCCGCTGCGGTGGCCGTGTAGACCAGCTGCTGTACAGCCCGTTGCGCCATCCCTGCATCGAGGTTGGAATTGAAGGCGTCCCGCGAGATATCAACCGTGATCACGTTCTTGCCCGAAATGGAGGTTGCCAGGCTGCCTGGGTCCTGCCAGGGAGTAAAGAAGTCGTGGTCCAACGGCTTTTCGGCCATCATGATCCGCAGTGCTGTGGTGACGGGGTTTCCGTCGCCGGAGATGTCCCTGAATTCGCGGTACAGGTAGACGTCTTCCTTGCTCCGTCCAATCCAGTAAACCGGGATCTTGGTGGACGCCTGGGTGGTCTCCAGGGGAGCATTGCTGGCCGGAGCTTCCTGGACGCTGACGGGCGGCGCGCTGGAGGTAGCTTGGGTGGGTCCACCGTTGGCGATACAGCCGGTCAGCAAAAGGACAGCAAGCATCGCAGGCGCGGCGACGGCGGACTTTTTCCGCTTTCGCCCGCCGGGCTGATGGCTTACTGACTGCACGATGGGGGTTCCTTGCCTTTGCGGCCGGTGGTTGTCGCCGACGCGTCGAACGGGCGTAGTCTGACTACCCGCTCTGCCAGCTTGGCATATCGTCGACGGCGGCTGGCAGGGTTTCCGGGCACTGGCGGCAACTGAAACAGGATTGATACCCGCTTGATGCCGAGTTGAGACAAAAAGTCGTCCCCCCGCGGCCCGTGCAAGGTGGACGAAGCCCGCGTGTACGCTCTTGTCGTTCCGGGCTGGCGTAGGATTGAAGGCATTCCGGCATATGGCCTGGCGGTTCAGCCAGTCCCGTTGTCGAAACGATGGACCAACTGTATTCCGACCGGAGGAGAAGAGGCCGCACGGCCACCACTATGAGTGAATCCCTGAATGGGCGGTTGCGGACCGGAAACGGGAACCCAGCCACCACCGAGTTCCCGCACACCTTACCGGGCACGCGCACGGAAATCGTCACGTTCGACAACTCCGATCAGATGGTTCACTCATTGGGCAGCCATGACGAAGCCTTGCGTTACATCGAGGAGCAGTTCCCGGACGTCAATTTCCACGTTCGCGGCAATGAATTGTCCATGTCCGGTCCCTCCACGGTCATTCCGCGCATCATGCGCCTCCTTGAGGAGGTCCGCGGACTGGTTGCCAGGGGAACCGTCGTTACGCCTGATGTCCTCCAGCAGCTCGTTTCCCTCCTGAGGACACAGTCAGTCCAGAATCCCGTGGATGTCCTTACCCACAACATTCTGTCGAGCCGTGGCAAAACCATCCGGCCCAAGACCCTGAACCAGAAGAACTATGTGGATGCCATCGATGCGAACACGGTGATCTTCGGTATTGGCCCGGCAGGTACTGGCAAGACCTACCTCGCCATGGCCAAGGCCGTGCAGGCTCTGCAACTCAAGGAAGTAAGCCGGATCATCCTGACCCGGCCCGCTGTTGAGGCGGGGGAGCGGCTGGGTTTCCTGCCGGGAACGCTGAGCGACAAGATCGACCCCTACCTGCGGCCGCTTTACGACGCCCTGCACGACATGATGGATCCCGAATCCATTCCCCGGCTGATGGCTGCCGGCACCATCGAAGTCGCACCGTTGGCCTACATGCGTGGACGGACGCTCAACGACGCCTTCATCATCCTTGACGAGGCCCAGAACACCACTCCTGAACAAATGAAAATGTTCCTGACCCGTCTCGGATTCGGTTCCAAGATGGTTGTTACAGGAGACGTAACGCAGATCGACCTGCCTTTTGGCTCCACTTCCGGTCTACGGATCGTACGGGAAATCCTCACCGGGATCGATGACGTCAATTTCTCCATCCTGGAGGCTGCGGACGTCGTCCGGCACCGTTTGGTTGCAGACATCGTCTCCGCCTACAGCAGGTGGGATGACGCGCACCGTACGGATGGGGCTGCCGGCACACATCACAAACGTGGAGAACGAAAATGAGCATTGAAATCAACAACGAATCCGGCGTGGAGGTGGACGAAGCCCAACTGGTGACATTGGCCCGGTTCATCTTCGAGCGCCTCTACATCCACCCGCAGGCTGAGCTGTCCATCCTCCTGGTGGATGAACCCGCAATGGAGAAGCTGCACATTGAGCTTATGGACGAACCAGGCGCCACGGATGTGCTCTCGGTGCCCATGGATGAGTTGACGCCGGGCACGCCCGACAAGCCCACGCCGCAGGGAATGCTTGGAGACATTGCCATATGTCCCCAGGTGGCCGAGGTGCAGGCGCGGAACGCTGGACACACCACCCAGGACGAAATGCTGTTGCTCGCCACGCATGGCATCCTCCACCTCCTTGGTTTCGACCACGCCGAACCGGAGGAAAAGGAAGAAATGTTCGGTCTGCAGCGTGAGTTGCTGTCTGAGTTCCTGGGCAAGGATGCCCCCATGGAGACCATGCAGTGACCTCGCTCATCCTTGTCGGCATGGCGCTGGTTTTCCTCAGTTTCGTCGCCTTGCTGACGGCAGCTGAGGCTGCGTTCAATTTCCTGCCCCGGCACGAAGCTGAACAATCGGTAGTCCGCAGCAAGGGCAAGGCCTTGGCAAGCATCCTGAAGAACCCCGTCGCCCATATGCGTGCCCTGCGGTTCTGGCGGGTCTGGTTCGAGATGGCAGCAGCGGTCGCCGTCGCTGTCGTTATGCACAGTTTGCTGGAGAACGTGTGGCTCGCCGGCCTGGCGGCGACTGGCATCATGGCCGTCATCGGGTTCGTTCTGGTGGGCGTCTCGCCCCGGCAGTTGGGACGCGCGCATTCCGGCCCCATCGTCCGGTTTACCGCGCCGTTGATCAGGTTCCTCTGCTGGATCCTCGGACCGATTCCCGGCTGGCTTGTCGCGTTGGGGAGCGCGGTCGCGCCCGGCGCCCCCGGCGGTGATGACGCGTTCGTCAGCGAGGAAGAATTCCGCGAGTTCGTGGACCGCGCGGCAGAGTCGGACATGATCGAAGACAACGAAGCAGAGCTCATTCATTCGGTCTTTGACTTCGGCGACACCTTGGTTCGCTCGGTCATGGTTCCGCGCACGGACATCGTCAGCATTGGGACCGGTTCGGACCTTGAAGCGGCCATGGCCCTTTTCCTCCGGTCCGGCTACTCCCGGATACCGGTCATTGGTGAGAACACTGACCAGATCCGCGGCATTCTCTACCTCAAGGACGTTGCTGCGGCGATGCATCGCGGCGAACCCGGACTGCAACCGCACGACGTCGATTCCCTCGCCCGGGATGTTCGGTACGTCCCGGAATCCAAGCCCGTGAGCGACCTCTTGAAGGAACTGCAGAAGGAATCCACGCACGTGGCCATCGTTATCGATGAGTACGGCGGCACCGCGGGGCTGGTGACTTTGGAGGATCTTATCGAGGAAATCGTAGGAGAGATCGTTGACGAGTACGATTCTGCGGCGGAAGAAGCGGTGGATCTCGGCGATGGAACCTACCGTGTCAGTGCCCGCATGAGCATTGATGACCTCGGGGAGCTGTTCGATATCGACCTCGACGACGACGAAGTGGACACCGTTGGGGGCCTCCTTGCCAAGGCCCTCGGCCAGGTTCCGATCGTCGGGAGCTCCGTTGAAGTGAACGGTGTGTCGCTAAAGGCAGATAGGCTTGAGGGTCGCCGAAACCGGGTCAGCCACATCATTGCGGCAGCCATGCCAAAGGAAGACACTGACTTTGAAGACCTTCTCGATGAGGCAGACACAACGCAACAGGGAGTTCCACGTGAGCAAGCAAAGTAAGAAATTCGACGCCGATGACAATTTCGGTGGCTTCCACGCCGGATTCTCGGTCCTTGTTGGCCGCCCCAACGCGGGAAAGTCCACGCTGACAAATGCCTTGGTGGGGCAGAAGGTGGCCATTACATCGGCCAAACCGCAGACCACGCGCCACACGATTCGTGGCATCGTCCACCGCGAGGATGCACAACTGATCCTGGTTGATACCCCGGGCCTCCACCGGCCCCGCACTCTTCTGGGAAAGCGGCTCAACGACCTCGTGGCTGACACGTTGTCCGAGGTGGACGCGATCGGGTTCTGCTTGCCGGCAAATGAGAAAATCGGTCCTGGCGATAAGTACATCGCCGCCCAGCTGGCTGCCGTGGGCCGCAAGCCGATCGTTGCCATTGTGACAAAGACGGACCTCGTGGACCGTCAGGCCCTGACGGAGCAGCTGCTCGCAGTTGCTGCCTTGGGCCGTGAAGTCCTCGGAGACCAGGGCTGGGCGGATATCGTTCCCGTTTCTGCCGCCGACGGTTTTCAGGTATCCACTGTTGCCGACGTCCTTATCGGGCACATGCCGTCATCGCCCCCTCTTTACCCGGATGGTGAACTGACCGACGAGCCCGAGGCCGTCATGATCGCTGAACTCATCCGCGAAGCCGCCCTCGAAGGTGTCCGGGATGAGCTTCCCCACTCCCTTGCCGTTGTCGTTGAGGAAATTGTGCCCCGTGAAGGACGCACGGAGGACAACCCCTTGCTGGACGTCCGGGTGAACCTTTACGTGGAGCGGCCCTCCCAAAAAGCCATCATCATCGGTAAGGGTGGCAGCAGGCTGCGGGAAGTCGGAACCAACGCGCGCAAGGGAATCGAGACGCTCCTGGGAACCAGGATCTACCTCGATTTGCATGTCAAGGTTGCCAAAGACTGGCAGCGGGATCCCAAACAATTGGTAAAACTCGGCTTCTGATCCGGCGTCACGGCAACGGCGTGGCTGGGGCTCGATAAGGAACTTCCCAGAATCGGCCACTATGATTGCGGGGATCCACGTGTTTGAGGAAAGGTAACCGAATAGTGCGACGTCGTGACGCCCGCCCGCTGGGCCCCGGCACCGCTGCTCCCGATGCGGCGCGCCATGGGGAGGACCCCGAGGGAACTCCGCGCCACATGAACGCGCCCAAGGGGCTGCCTTTGTGGCTGAAGATTGTGACCGGCCTCGTGTCGGTGGCACTCGTTGCCGGCGTTGCTTTTGCAGCCTTCTGGTTTATCCGACTACAGACCAACATCACCAAGGCCCCGCTATCGGCGGCCGAATCACGCGATAGCAGTGATGCCGTGGTTAATGACAAATCGGACCGCCTGCAAATTCTTATCCTCGGCTCGGATACCCGCGATGGGAAAAACTCCCAGTACGGCAACGCGGACGATTCCACAGGCTACGGCCACTCGGATGTCATGATGCTGCTGGACATTTCCGCGGACAATAAACGGGTCAGCGTCATGAGTTTCCCACGTGACCTCCTGGTTAACGTGCCCCAGTGCACGGACCACACCAACAACCAGACGTTCCCCGCGCGGAGCGGTGTGATGATCAACGAAGCCATGGCAGAAGCCGGGATCGGCTGCGCGGTGGACACCATCAATAAGCTCACCGGCCTGGAAATTGACCACTTCATGATGGCCGACTTCAACGCGGTGAAGGAACTCTCCAAAGCCGTCGGCGGAGTGGATGTTTGTGTCAGTGATCCCGTCTTTGATCCGGACTCAGGTCTTCGTTTGGCGAAGGGCAATTCCCAGGTCGAAGGCGAGCAGGCGCTGGCGTTCCTGCGAACCCGGCATGCCTTTGGAGATGGTGGCGACCTGGGCCGAATCAAGGGCCAGCAGGCATTTCTTTCATCGCTGACACGTAAGCTCAAGGCGGACGGCACGCTGGGCAACCCGCAAAGGCTCCTGCAGATCGCTGACGTCGTCACGCAAAACCTCACCGTTGATGACGGGTTGGCATCTGTGCCATCGCTGTTGACGATCGGTGGCAGGCTGAAGGACATAGATGTCTCCAAGGTCGCATTTGTCGCGGTACCCACGCAGCCTGCCACGTTGGACCCCAACCGGTTGGAGCTCGTGGAGCCCCAGGCATCACAGCTTTTCGCGGCCCTTCGCGCAGATCTGGACCTGACGAATCCCGGGGCGACGTCCAGTCCAGCTCCAACAGCGCCTGCGGAAGGAACACCTTCGGCGGCTCCAACCACTGCTGCCCCGACAGTCCCGGCGTACAACAAAGCCATCCAGCCCGTGGCAGTCGCCAACGGCAGCGGAGTTGGGACCAGAGCACAGGAAATCCTGGCAACGTTGACCGGCAATGGATTTACACAGTCGGTGTCATATTTGGCAAACCCAGTGGAGAAGACTGTGGTCTACTACGGTCAGGACTTCGCTGACGTTGCTACGGACGTTGCCACGCTGTTCGGCATCCCTGCGGCACAGGTTCAGCAAGCCCAGGGAGTCTCGGGCGTGCAGCTCTACGTGGGCACCGACTTTGCAACGGGGACCGCCTATGGAGCGGCCTCGGTCCCGCCCGATGTTGTCAACCAGACGGCCAAAGAAGCAGTCTGCCAACAGGTGAACCCGCTCTACATCACGCAATAGCCGTCACAGCAGGGCAATCAGGCCCAGGGCGCCGGGCGGCAGGGTAACTCCGCAGCATAGAACAGGGCCAAAGACTAATGGCCGGACCCCGGGTCATCCAGGGGGCCGGCCATTCGTCGTAGTGGCTTTACCAGATGCTGACTCTGTCCTCAGGTGCCATCCACATCCGATCTTGGTCATTGACCTGGAAAGTTTCGTGGAAGGCATCGAGGTTCCGGGCAATGGCATTGGTGCGGAACTCGTTGGGGGAGTGTGGATCGGTAGCAAGCCTGCGGATCGCTTCCTCGCTACGGATCACCTGGCGCCAGCCGGCAGCCCAGGACATGAAGAACCGCTGCTGGCCTGTGAAACCATCCAGGACCTCAGGCTCGGCACCATCGAGGCTGATCAGGTAGGCCTTGTAAGCAATGGTGAGGCCGCCCAGGTCACCGATGTTCTCACCCAGCGTCAGTTTGCCGTTGACCTTGTGCTCAGGTGCTGCGTAGGGGGATAGCGCATCGAATTGGGCAACCAACTTTGCCGTGCGGGCTTCGAAGGCCGTCCTGTCCTCTTCGGTCCACCAATTGCGGAGGGCGCCGCTTCCGTCGAATTGGGATCCCTGGTCATCGAATCCATGGCCGATCTCATGTCCGATCACCGCGCCAATCCCGCCATAGTTCACGGCGTCGTCTGCTTCTGCCGTGAAGAACGGCGGCTGCAGGATGGCGGCGGGGAACACGATTTCGTTCAGCATCGGGTGATAGTAGGCGTTCACGGTCTGAGGGGTCATGAGCCACTTGTCCAGATCCACCGGCTTGCCGATCTCGTCCAGGTGTCGATCGACGTCGGCGTCGTGGGCCCGCTCAACGTTGCCCAAGAGGTCGTTGGCGTCGATCTCAACGGCGGAGTAATCGATCCATTTTTCCGGGAAACCAATCTTGGGGCGGAACGCGTCCAGCTTCTTCAGGGCTTCGGCCTTTGTGTCCTCACCCATCCACTCAAGGGAAGAAATGCTGTCCCGGTAGGCCTCGATCAGATTGGCGACGAGGGTTTGCATCCTGGCCTTGTGTCCGCCGGGGAAATGCCGCTCCACGTAGATTTGGCCCACCGCCTCACCAAGTGCTGCTTCGACGACGGCTACGCCGCGCTTCCAGCGCTCCTTGTTCTGTGGGGTGCCACTGAGGGTGGTCCCGTAGAAGTCGAAGTTCGTGTCCACGAACTCCGAGGAGAGGTAGGGCGCCGCTGAGTTGAGCACCCTTACGGTCAGCCATTCCTTCCAGACGGCAAGGGGTTCCGATTCGAGAAGCGCGGCCGCGCCGGCAAAGAAGTCCGGCGTGCTGACTACTATTTCGCCGCGTTTGCCGGCATCGACGCGGCCGGCCTCAAACCAGGTATTCAATAGCGGGAACAGCTTCGCTGCTTCTTCGGCCGTTTTCAGGTTGTATGTCTTTTGGGGATCCCGAAGCGTGACGTTGTCCCAGTGGTGGGATGCGAGGGCCTTTTCCAAGGCAACGATGCGACCAGCAGCGCCCTCTGCGTCAGCAACGCCGGCGAGGCCGAGCAACTTGGCGACGTATTCACCGTAGGCTGCCACAATCGGGGCAAACTTTTCATCGCGGTAGTAGGACTCGTCCGGGAGGCCGAGGCCGCCTTGTCCGATGTACAGAAGAATCCGCTCCGGGTTTCCGGCGTCAGGTGCCGGGTAGATGGAAAACAAGCCGGAAACGTCGCACCGGAACAGCCGGCCCAGCAACGCCGCAAATTCCTCTGCGGAACCCACTGACCGGACTTCCTCCAGTCGCTCCCGCAAGGGCTCGAGTCCCTTCGCCTCTGCCGCGGCCTCATCCATGAAGCTCGCGTAAAGTCCGCCGACCTTCTGTTCGATGCCGGAGGCCGATGCTCCCTTGTTGGCGGCTTCCTCGATGATCGCCTTGACGGCCAGTTCTGCCTCGTCACGCAAAGCCGTGAAGGTGCCTTCCAGCGGGCGGTCGTCAGGGATCGTCGTGCTGTTCAGCCACGCACCGTTGACGTGCTGGTAGAGGTCGTCCTGCGGCCGGACGCTGTGATCGATGTTGGAAAGAGTGATCCCCGACTGTGGCACTGTGGCTCCTTGAATGGACGCTGCAGCCGGCGTTGCCACCGTCGCTGCGTCTGCATAGTGGACGTTGCATGAGGTGTTGCAATGTCATCATACGCATCGTGTTACTGTGAACTTGTGCGTGCGGGAATGCTTCTTCTTAGCTGCCGCGGCGAGGCCTGAAAGCTATCTGAAAAGCTGGGCCACCCTCGCCGCGGAGTTTCGTTGTGCCCGGCTAAGCTTTCATTTAGATCTTAGAGAAAAGGCCACACGACATGCGTAATGCACAAAAGCCCTCCGGTATGCCGATTCACCGTTACCTGCCGTTCCAGGACCAGATCACTGTCGAAGTTCCGGATCGTACCTGGCCGGACAAAGTCATCACCAAGGCCCCGCGCTGGTGTGCAGTGGACCTGCGCGATGGTAACCAGGCACTGATCGATCCCATGAGCCCGGCGCGCAAGCTGAAGATGTTCCAGCTGCTGGTCAACATGGGATTCAAGGAGATCGAGGTTGGGTTCCCCTCCGCTTCCCAGACCGACTTTGATTTCGTTCGGCAGCTGATCGAAGGCGGCCATATACCGGACGATGTCACTATCCAGGTCCTCACCCAGGCGCGTGAACACCTGATTGAACGGACCTATGAGTCCTTGGTGGGTGCCAAGCAGGCGATCGTGCACCTGTACAACTCCACTTCGGTGCTGCAGCGCCGGGTTGTCTTCAACCAGGACGAGGACGGCATCCTCGATATCGCCCTGCAGGGTGCCCGGCTGTGCAAAAAGTATGAAGAGACGCTGACCGATACCCACATCACCTACGAGTACTCTCCGGAGTCGTTCACGGGAACCGAGCTGGAGTATGCAGCCCGGGTCTGCAATGCAATCGCAGATGTGTTTGAAGCGTCAGCGGACAAGCAGGTCATTATCAACCTGCCGGCCACGGTGGAGATGGCAACCCCCAACGTCTATGCCGACTCGATTGAGTGGATGCACCGCAATCTGCATCCCCGCGAGGGCATCATCATTTCACTGCACCCGCACAACGATCGCGGTACCGGCGTTGCTGCCGCGGAACTCGGCTACCTGGCTGGAGCAGACCGCATTGAGGGCTGCCTGTTCGGCAATGGTGAGCGCACAGGAAACGTTGACCTCGTCACCCTGGGCCTGAACATGTTTGTCCAGGGCGTGGACCCCATGATCAATTTCTCCGACATCGACGAGATCCGCCGCACGGTTGAGTACTGCAACCAGTTGCCCGTTCCCGAACGTTCGCCGTACGGTGGCGACCTCGTCTTCACAGCCTTTTCCGGTTCGCACCAGGACGCCATCAAGAAGGGCTTCGAAGCACTCGAGAAGGATGCGGCTGCGGCAGGGGTGCCCGTGGACGAGTTCACCTGGCAAGTTCCGTACCTGCCTATCGACCCCAAGGACCTGGGCCGAAGCTATGAAGCTGTCATCCGGGTCAATTCTCAGTCCGGCAAGGGCGGCGTCGCCTACCTGCTGAAGAACGAGCACAATCTCGATCTGCCGCGGCGCGCCCAGATTGAATTCTCCGGCGTCATCCAGCGCCGCACAGATGCTGTTGGTGGCGAGGTCAGCGGGGCGCAGCTCTGGCAGATCTTCCAGGACGAATACCTGCCCTCCGATGAGGAACAAGCCCAGTGGGGCCGGTACTCCCTGGGCAGCGTAAGCACGGAAACGGATGAGTCCGGCGCTATGACCATGAACGCAAACCTGCGGATTGATGGCGTAGAGGTGCGCAGGACCGGCCACGGTAATGGTCCAATCGCCGCGCTCCTGGACATCCTGCACCACGACGGCGTTGATGTCCGTGTGCTCGACTACAGCGAACACGCATTGTCAGAGGGCGGCAGCGCAAGTGCGGCTGCTTATGTTGAATGCGCGGTGGGCGAACGCGTCCTCTGGGGCGTGGGAATTGATCCCAGCACCACGACGTCCTCGCTGAAGGCGCTGATCTCGGCTGTAAACCGGGCAGTTCGGGACGCCCAGGCCTAACGCCAAGACCGTGTGGTGACGGGAAATACCGTCACCACACGGTCTTGTGGTCCTTCCAGGCCACTGGCTTAGTGCGAAGATTAGTTGTGGCCAATCCCTCCTCATTTGCAGCGCGGTCCTACCGGGACGATGCCGTTGTGCTCCGCACCCATAAGTTGGGCGAGGCAGATCGGATTATTACCCTGCTGACCAAGCATCACGGGCAAGTACGTGCGGTCGCAAAAGGTGTGCGGCGGACCACCAGCCGTTTCGGCGCCCGGCTGGAGCCGTTCATGGTGGCCGACTTGCAGCTCATCTCTGGCCGAACCCTGGATATCGTCACCCAGGCTGTTGCCAAAGGCGCCTATGGAAGCAGCATTGCGGCGGACTATGGCCGCTTCACTGTAGCTGCTGCCATGACAGAGACGGCCGAGAAGCTTACGGACGCGGACGCCGAATCCGGCACGGCCCAGTACAACCTCTTGGTAGGTGCCTTGGCGGCGCTCAGCCGCTCGGACCATGCCCCCGAACTTATTCTGGACTCCTATCTCTTGCGCGCATTGGCCACAGGCGGATGGGCGCCGAGCTTTACTGATTGCGCCCGGTGCGGCAAGCCCGGACTGCACACGGCCTTTGCCGCGCCACTCGGGGGTATGGTGTGTGGCGATTGCCGCCCGCCTGGCTCACCGGCTCCGGCGCCGGAAACCGTGGTGTTGCTCGGAGCCCTCCTGACCGGGGATTGGGGCGTAGCTGACGCCTCGGACCCGAGGCATCGACGCGAAGCAGCCGGACTGGTGGCCAGTTACCTGCAATGGCATTTGGAACGCGCCTTGAAATCACTCAAACACGTGGAGCGAAGCTGACTGTGGCACTTGGAAAGAAAAGCAAGACAACCCCGGCGCGGACTTCGCCCGTAGTGGCCCCTTACGGACATCCTTCAGGTGCCGTTCCGCCCAACATTCCAAGTGAACTTATTCCGCAGCATGTAGCGATTGTCATGGATGGCAATGGACGTTGGGCCAACCAGCGGGGACTGCCGCGAATCGAGGGGCACAAGGCCGGCGAGCCGGCACTGCTGGACGTTATGGCCGGCGCCATTGAGCTAGGCATCAAGTACGTCAGCGTGTACGCGTTTTCCACGGAGAATTGGCGGCGATCCCCGGAGGAAGTCCGCTTCCTCATGGGATTTAACAAGGATGTGCTACGTCGCCAACGCAATCAGCTCGATGAATGGGGAGTCCGGATCCGCTGGGCCGGTCGACGCCCCAGGCTCTGGGGCTCGGTGATCCGTGAGCTTGAAGAGGCCGAGGAATTTACCAAGGCCAATGACACCTGCACGTTGACCATGTGTGTTAATTACGGTGGCCGGGCGGAAATCGCCGACGCCGTCTCAGCCATAGCTGAGGACGTTGCCGCCGGGCGCCTTAAGCCAGGATCGGTGACGGAGAAGACCATCCAGAAGTACCTGGACGAGCCCGACCTCCCCGACGTAGATCTCTTCCTGCGCAGTTCCGGGGAGCAGAGATTGTCAAACTTCCTGCTGTGGCAGTCCGCATACGCCGAATTCGTCTTTATGGACACGTTGTGGCCGGACGTGGATAGGCGCACGCTCTGGGACGCCGTCGAGATTTATGCCAAGCGGGACCGCCGCTACGGCGGGGCAGTTGACGCGGCCCCAGCCGGAAAGTAGTGGGCCCGCTACTTCAATACGGGTAGGACGAAAGCCAGACCGACACATCACGGTACGCCTGTTGGCGGATGGTCCTCCGCGACAAAAAGATGTCGTGCAGCGCCCCGGGGTAGCGGAACACAGCTGTACGCCTCCCCAGGCCCAGCGCGCGCCGGGATGTCTCCTCGACGTCGATCACGGCATCGGCCCTCATGAGGTCCGACGTCCATTCGGCCTGGATCCGGGTCCGGCCCGATAAAAGGACCAGCACCGGGGCATCGATATTGAGTTTGCGCTCTACCGCTTTGTGGCCGGCAAGCACTGCCTTCGTCCAGCCAGCGCGGATGGGGAATGAGCCGCGCGGACGCCAGACGGGATCCAGCGGCCACTCGCCGTGGGCCTGGTTACTGACGCTCTCCCAGTACGCAGGCATTTCAGGGAACCTGAATGGGCGCTTGGGGTCGGTCCGCGCGAAGGGCTCCACCACATGCATGGCGATGCTGCGAATCAGGCTGCTGCCTTGGAGCTCCAGCCATGGCGAGTTCAGGACAAGTGTCCCGATCCTGCCTGGATGGCGGTCCGCCCACAGAGAAGCAATCAGACCTCCCAGGGAGTGCGCAAGCATATGGATCGTTGGCGACGCCGGACTGTTGGTCCTGGCCACAACGTCCCGTTCGATCTCCAGCAAGGCTGCTTCGATGTCTTCGTCGTAGACAGCCAGATCGGTTGTGTATCCGGGAGTCTGACCAGGCAGCAGGCTGCGCCCAAATTTCCGAAGGTCCAGCGCGTAGAAATGAAAGCCGGACGCCGTCAGGTACTCGGCGAGTTCGGTCTGGAGGAAGTAGTCAGCCCAGCCGTGCAGGTAGAGGACCACCCGCGGTGCCCCCGTGGGATCCATGGACGCCGCACGACGCCTGCGTTGCGTGAAGGTGGAGAAGAAATCAAGGATGCCGTGAGGGGTTGCGGCTGTGACGGGCGGGGCATGCCTGACGAGTGTTGCTTTGACGGGGCCCTCCTCGTCAGGAGACAGGGGGAGTTCCAGTCGTTCGTATCCGGTGCCCAGGATGTCCGGTTGCCAAAGATGTACCGATTCTTCGGTGGTGGTCATGCGTCCCCCTCCTGCCGTACCTGCGGCAAGTCACTCTCCATGTACCCGCGAATCCATCGTGAAAGCCTCGCGTAGGCATCTGCCCGGACGTTGGGTGCGGACAGGAAGACATCATGCAGCCCGCCATCCACTCTTTCCAGAGTCACACTGCGACCCAATGCCATGGCACGCAGTGCGATGATGCCGACGTCCAATACAGCATCCGAACGCCGCATGGACTCCTGCCACACCATTCCGTTGGCGCTGGCTGTCGATGTCAGAACCAGCACCGGGATGTCCAGGTCCAGGCCGCGTGCAACCTGTGAGTGGCCGGCCAGGACGGCGCTCAGCCAACCGGCTCTGACGGGAAAGGCCAGGGGTGGCCGGTACTTTTCATCCAGCGGCCATTCGCCTTCGGCGGTATTGCTGATGCTGCGGAAGTAGAATCCACGCTCCGGCAGCCTTAAGACCATCTCGGGCCGGACCCTGGCAATGGGTCCCACCATTGCTTGGGCGGCGCGCCTGACAAGTGAGCTGCCATGCATTTCAAGCCAAGGGCTGTTGAGGATCAGGTGCTGCACCCGGCCTGGGTGCTTGCTCGTCCACAGTGCTGCGATGAGGCCCCCGGTGGAATGGCCCATCAGGGCAACACCATTTCTGAGAGGTCCCGTGCTGTCGCTGTGGATGACCTCGAGGGCACGGCTGATTTCGGCGTCGTAGTCCCCAAGATTGGCCACGTACCCGCCCGGCGAACCTGAAGTCAGGCTCCTTCCATGGTTATGCATGTCCAATGCATAGAATTCGTACCCGTGCCCTGCCCAAAACCTGGCAAGTTCCACATTGAAGAAGTAGTCGCTCCAGCCATGCAGGAACAGCAACGCGCCGTGCGTGGCCTGGCCCTCCTGGGTGGTCGACTCCGGCCGGTGACGGACCAGGGTTGCACGGCGCACCACGCCGTCAGGCCCTTCCACGTCCAAGGCGCATGACTGGAAGTCCACTCCCAGTATGTCGGTCGACCAATCCATGCCTTCAGCTTAGACACTCGCCGCTGCGTCGCGTCCCGCGGCCCTGCCTGTGAAAAGACATCCACCCAGGAAGGTTCCCTCCAGGGCCCTGTACCCATGGATGCCGCCTCCGCCGAAGCCCGCCGCTTCACCGGCTGCATAAAGGCCCGGGATCACCCGGTCTTCCTGGTCCAGGACCCGGGACCTGAGGTCAGTCTTCAGCCCTCCCAGGCTTTTCCTTGTGAGGATGGACAGCCTGATGGCAATGAGCGGTCCGTGGGCAGGATCGGCCAGGCGGTGTGGGGGAGCGACGCGCATCAGTTTGTCAGTGGCAAAACGGCGGGCCGCGCGGATAGCAGCCAATTGGGGGTCCTTGCCCAGTCCGCTTGCCACTTGAAGGTCGCGGGCGCGCACCAGCGCATCCAGGTGGTCAGCGCTGATCAGTTGATTGCCCGTGAGTGCGTTCATTTTCCCGGCCAGATCATGGGGCGAGGATGCCTGAATGAAGTCGATGCCTTTGTCCAGGAAACGTTGTATGGGGGTATCGCTGCCTGGCTTCAGTCGGGAAACGAGCAGTGAAACGTCCCTCCCGGTCAGGTCCGGGTTCTGCTCGGATCCGGAAAGCGCGAGTTCCTTGAGCGCAATGGTACGGTTCAGGACGAACCACGAATAACTGTGACCGGTGGCGACGATGTGGCGCAGCGCGCCAAGGGAATCGAAGCCTGGAAACAGAGGCGCCGGCAGCTGTTGCCCATCGGCATCCAACCACAGGGATGACGGACCGGGAAGGATGCGGATGCCGTGCTTGGGCCACACGGGATCGTAGTTATGGATGCCCTCGGGGTAATGCCACATGCGGTCTCCGTTCACCAACGATGCACCGAGGGATTCCACAACTGGAAAGAAATTACCATCCACTGAAGCGGGAACACCGCTGAGCATGTCAGCCGGTGCAGCGTTGTCCGGCCATTGCCGGCGCACGGTCTCGTGATTGCCGCCGATGCCGCCTGTAGTCACTACGACAGCGCCCGCCCTGGCCTCGAAACCCCCGACGGCGGTTCGCGAGGACGCTTGGCCGCGCACCGCCGTCGAGGGTTCCAGAATCTGGCCCGTGACACCTGCCACCCTGCCGGCCGTCGTCGACAGCCCAGTAGCCCTGTGCCGGAAGTGCAGCGATACCCTCCCCGTCTGGACACCTTCCTGCACCTTGGCCAAAAACGGTTCCACGAGGGCGGGGCCCGTTCCCCACGTGACGTGGAACCGGGGAACGGTGTTTCCGTGTCCTTGGGGGCCATAACCTCCGCGTTCTGCCCATTGCACCAAAGGGAAGATGCCGACGTCGAGGCTTTTCAGCCAGGCGCGCTTCTCACCGGAGGCAAAGTGGACATAAGCTTCGGCCCACTGCCGCGCCATTGCATCGTGTGGCCGGTCAAAGCCTGAGGAGGCCACCCAGTCCGAGAGCGCCAATTCAGCGCTATCCCTGACACCGAGCCGGCGCTGCTCCGGCGTGTCGACCATGAACAGGCCCCCGAAGGACCAATGTGCCTGTCCACCCAGGGATGCCGCTGGCTCCTGGTCCAGGACCGCCACGCGCTTGCCTGCCGCGTAGGCGGTTGCTGCCGCTACCAGTCCGGACAAGCCTGCACCTACAACGATGACGTCGGCGAGGATTGGATTCCCATGATCTGCATCACGATCTTGTAGCGGCATGCGTACATGCTAGCCGCAGGCAAGGTCACGGGTTTGGTGTGTTGTCAGTAAACCGGAAAACTAGGACCATGCGTGTTTACCCCACCTTCTTCAAGCTCGCCTTCTCCTGGATGGATGCCGAGAAAGCCCACAAGATCGGCTTTCAAGCGATCCGGGCGGCCCACCGCACCGGCGCAGGCAGGGTTCTTGCCAGGATCACAGCTCCGGATGCATCCCTTCGAACCGAGGCGCTTGGGTTGACGTTCCCCTCTCCCTTCGGTTTGGCAGCCGGCTTTGACAAGGAAGGCCACGGAATCGAAGCGCTGGCCGATCTGGGATTTGGCCACGTGGAGGTGGGAACCATCACCGGGCAGGCGCAGCCTGGCAACGAAAAGCCGCGTTTGTTCCGATTAATTGAGGACCGCGCCGTCATCAACCGGATGGGCTTCAATAACGACGGCGCAGCAGCAGTTGCTCCGCGACTCAAGTCAGCGAAAGCTGCACTGCAGCGCATGCACGCCGATGTACGGCCCGTGATTGGTGTCAACATCGGCAAGACGAAAGTTGTTGAGCTGGAGGAGGCCACAGAGGATTACCTCGTCAGCGCCCGGAGCCTCGCTCCCGCTGCCGACTACCTCGTGGTCAATGTCAGTTCCCCCAACACGCCGGGACTACGGCTTCTCCAGAACGTGGAAACTCTTCGGCCGCTGCTCCGGGCCGTGGGGGATGCCGCAGATGAAGCTGCTGGCCGCCATGTTCCCCTGCTCGTCAAGATAGCGCCTGACCTGAGCAACGAGGACATCGACGACGTCGCCCGGCTTGCGCTTGACCTCAAGCTGGACGGCATCATTGCAACCAACACCACCATCGCCCGGGACGGCCTCGTCACTGATGCTGCGAAGGTTGGATCGCTGGGAGCCGGTGGGCTTTCAGGTGCCCCACTGAAGCAGCGGTCACTGGAGGTCCTGCGACGACTCAAGGACGCCGTCGGTGACCAGCTGGTACTGATTGCCGTGGGCGGCGTGGAGTCGGCCCAGGATGTCCAGGACCGTTTGAATGCTGGGGCAACCCTGGTGCAGGGCTACACCGCGTTCCTCTACGAGGGCCCGTTCTGGGCATCGCGCATCAACAAGGGCCTCGTGAAGATCCGGAAGCGGGACTCCCGCTAGTCAAAACGTCCACCTGTGAACGAATTGAAACGAAGGCCCCATACGAAGAACCCCGGACCAATGGTCCGGGGTTCTTCGTATGAGTAGTGGGGTCGGGCCTTTTTGGCGTGCCGCTACGCGGGGTACTGGCCTCGCTTGACCTGTGGCTTGGGGAGGCGGAGCTTGCGGAACTGCAGGGCACGCATGCATCCGTACCAGATTGCACCGCGCTCGACTTCGCCGAACTTCTCGCCCAGGCGCTTGCGGAGCTTGCGTGAAAGGATGAAAGCATCCACGAAGACGGCAAGGAACATGATCCAGAATCCAACCAGGACATAAGTAATCTGTGCACTGTTGGCCGGGACGATAAGCGAGATCACCACGAAAAGCAGGGCGCCGAACATCAGGTATTCGCCGAGGCTGAACCGGGCGTCCACATAATCCCGAACGAAGCGCTTCTGGGGACCCTTGTCCCTCAGGGGCAGGTACTTTTCGTCACCTGTATCCAGCGCTTGCCGCATCTTCTGGCGCTGGTCCTGAATCGCGACGCGTTCGGCCTCCTTGGAAGCTTTGCGGTCGTTGGGCACCAGTGGGCGCTTGCGGGCTGCCTCCTGGTCCTTCCGCTTGGGGGTAGGGGCGCCCTTTCCGGCACCCGGCTCCTGGGCGGCGGCTTGGGCCTGGTCTACTACTGCTTGAGCGCTGGGCTCTTCCTTTTTGCGTCCGAACACCCATACAGAATACCCCGCAGGAAGGTGGCGAAGATTACGGACGGCCGTGGTCTCCCTCCAGCCTGGCAGCCCACCGCGCCTTCCTTTGCCTTCCCGAAGTCAGCTGTAAAGTTTGGGCATGACATCAGAACATGCGGAGATCCCGCAGAATCAGCGACGGAACTCCGGCCACAGCACTGAGCGCCCGTCGTCGAACGAGACCATCCGCTCCGAAGTCGTGGCCGCTTTGGCCAAAGCAGTCGATGAGTCATTCAGCGCGACTCTTGGCGCCCTGAAGGACCTTGTCGGTATCCCGGGAATCGCGTGGCCAAGCTTCGAACCCGCCGAACTGGATCGCAGCGCCGAAGCTGTCGCCTCCTTGGTAAGGGCAACGGGAATGGATGACGTACGAATTCTGCGCTGCGACAAACCGGACGGGACGCCCGGGGGTCCCGCCGTCGTCGCCCGCCGTCCGGCCGGCGAGGGCAAGCCCACGATTCTCTTGTACGCGCACCATGACGTCCAGCCGCCAGGCGATCGGGCGCTTTGGGCTTCCGAGCCTTTCATCGCGGAGGAGCGGGCAGGCCGGCTCTATGGTCGCGGCGCGGCTGACGATAAAGCCGGCGTCATGGCCCATCTGGCTGCTTACGCGGCTGCGACAAAGGTCCTGGGGGATGAGTTTGGCCTCGGCGTGACGCTCTTCTTTGAAGGCGAGGAAGAAGCGGGCTCGCCCACCTTCAGGACATTCCTTGAGGAACATCGCGAGCTTCTCCGGTCCGATGTAATCGTCGTGGCGGACTCCAGCAATTGGAAGGTCGGCATTCCTGCCTTGACCACCAGCCTGCGTGGGCTCGTGGATGGCACGTTCGAAGTCCGTGTGCTGGAACATGCGGTGCATTCGGGAATGTACGGTGGCCCGGTGCTGGACGCTCCGACCCTGCTGTCCCGCCTCATCGCGACCCTCCACGACCACGAAGGTAATGTCGCTGTGGCCGGGCTCGTTGGAAATGACAACGTAGCGGTTGACCTGACGGAGGCCGAATACCGCGCCGACGCCTCAGTGCTCGACGGCGTCAAACTCGCCGGCAGCGGGACGATCGGTTCGCGTTTGTGGACCAAGCCGGCGTTGTCCATCATCGGCATGGATGTTCCTGCCGTTGCCGTTGCCTCCAATACGCTCATTCCCTCAGCCCGCGCCAAATTCAGCATGCGCCTGGCTCCCGGACAGGATCCCGACGCCGCTATGGAGGCTTTGAAGAGCCATGTTGAGTCCCACGCACCATTTGGCGTCGAAGTAACATTCACGCCGGGGGAGAGCGGCAATGCCTTTTCGACCGATACCTCGTCGGCAGCTGCCAGGGTGGCACTCTGGGCCTTGGGGGAAGCCTGGGGAGTCCAACCAGTGGAAATGGGAATCGGCGGTTCCATCCCGTTCATCGCCGACCTGACCGAGATGTATCCCGACGTCCAGATTCTGGTGACAGGCGTAGAAGATCCGGATTCCCGCGCCCACAGTGCCAACGAATCGCTGCACATCGGCGATTTCCGTAATGCTGTGCTGGCCGAGTCGCTGATGCTGGCGCGGCTTAACGCCGAAGGCCTTGATGGCTGAGCAGCGCAATGGCGTTACAGGGTGTCGTTTATGGGTGGCGGGGCAGGCCGGGAACAAGTGAATGCGGTCCGTGGTTACGTCAGAAGTTATAGCTCAGCGTCTGCGCGACGTAGCATGGAGCTATAACCCGTACGTAATTGGGTAAGGGCAGGCTGCGTTCCGGCGCCGCCGCCAGGAGCGTCATAAGAAGGTAGGCCAATGAGCACTGCAACCAACGAAAACAGCACCGGAGCACAGCTCGTCCCCGACGAGGAGCTTCCCACGCACGAGGTCAATCTGACCGATGTCGCAGCAGGCAAGGTCCGTAGCCTCCTCGAACAGGAAGGGCGCACCGATCTGCGTCTGCGCGTTGCAGTCCAGCCGGGTGGCTGCTCGGGCTTGATCTACCAGCTCTACTTCGACGAGCGCCTTCTCGACGGCGATGCCGTCCGCGACTACGACGGCGTCGAGGTGGTAGTGGACAAGATGAGCGTGCCCTACCTGAGTGGGGCAAGCATTGACTTCGAGGACACCATCTCGAAGCAGGGCTTCACCATTGATAACCCGAACGCCGGCGGGTCTTGCGCTTGCGGCGACTCGTTCCACTGACGTGAGCTATCGCCGCATGTCGGCGCCCCTCTGTATGCGTTCCAACGCATTCGGAGCCACGGCGCCGACATGTGCGCGAAAACCGCTTCATAGCGGTAAGCTCTACATCGGGTAGTAAAACTTTTAGTGTGCCCGGTGGCCTTTGGCCTGCCGGGAGACAGCAACAAGAGGAAGGGCCGTCTGTGAGTTCGCAGAACCGAACCGGCAGCCGACGCATAAAGATCACCTCGATCACTGGCTTGGCACTAGCCGGCGCGTTGGTTTTGACCGGATGTTCACCAGAGGTAGAGAAGGGTTGGCTGCCAACTGAGCGCGGCACGACCAACCACACTGACCGGATCATGGACCTCTGGGTCAACTCATGGATCGCCGCCTTGGCAGTCGGTATCATCACGTGGGGCCTTCTGGTCTGGTGCATCATCGCTTACCGCCGCCGTAAGGGCACCACGGGATTCCCGAAGCAGCTCAGCTACAACCTGCCGCTTGAGGTCTTCTATTTGACTATTCCGCTGTTCATGGTGCTGGTGTTCTTCTACTTCACCGACCAGGACCAGCGCGCGATCGATGACCGCTCACAGCCGGCAGACGTCGTCGTTGACGTCCGCGGCAAGCAGTGGGCCTGGGACTTCAACTACAAAAAGGGCGAGGTCATCAACGAAGACCTCCACGAGGCCGGCGTTCAAGCCCACCTGACCGGCAACGAAGTCAACAAGGAACTGCTCCCCACGCTGTACTTGCCCGTTGGCAAGTCGGTTGACCTGGAGCTGAACTCCCGCGATGTCATCCACTCTTTCTGGGTTCCGGCCTTCCTTCAGAAGCGGGACATGATCCCTGGCAAGACCAACTACATCAGGTTCACCCCCACCAAAGAGGGCACCTTCGATGGCAAGTGCGCCGAACTCTGCGGTGAATACCACTCCGAAATGCTCTTCCGGGTCAAGGTTGTCTCCGAGTCTGAATTCCAGGCCCACATGGACAAGCTTCGCCAGGACGGCAACACGGGCCTGCTCGGTGCGGAATACGACCGCAACCCGGACCTGACCGAAACCAAGTAAGGGGAGCGACGTGGCTACTTACACTCAATCCGCCGGGACCCTCGAGGCTCCCGTAGTTCCTAAATCCAAGGGACGCATAGTCGTCAACTGGATCACCTCCACGGACCACAAGACCATCGGGTACATGTACCTCATTGCGTCCTTCGTGTTCTTCTGCCTCGGTGGCGTCATGGCGCTGCTGATCCGTGCTGAACTGTTCGAACCTGGCATGCAGATCCTGCAGACCAAGGAACAGTACAACCAGATGTTCACGATGCACGGCACCGTGATGCTGCTGATGTTCGCGACGCCGCTGTTTGCGGGCTTCACGAATGTCATCATGCCCCTGCAGATTGGCGCTCCCGACGTCGCCTTCCCGCGATTGAACGCGTTGGCCTTCTGGTTCTTCCTCTTCGGCTCCACCATTGCAGTGTCCGGATTCATCACGCCGCAGGGTGCTGCATCGTTCGGCTGGTTCGCGTATGCGCCACTGTCGAACACCACCTTTACGCCCGGCGTCGGCGGTGACCTATGGGTCTTTGGCCTTGCACTGTCCGGCTTCGGCACCATCCTTGGTGCAGTGAACTTCATCACCACGATCATCTGCATGCGCGCCCCCGGCATGACCATGTGGCGCATGCCGATCTTCACCTGGAATGCCCTCGTGACGTCCATCCTCGTCCTTATGGCGTTCCCGCCGCTGGCCGCTGCCCTGTTCGCCCTCGGTGCCGACCGCAAATTTGGTGCTCACATCTTCGACCCCGAAAACGGCGGCGCCGTCCTCTGGCAGCACCTCTTCTGGTTCTTCGGCCACCCCGAGGTGTACATCATCGCCCTGCCGTTCTTCGGCATTGTCTCCGAGATCTTCCCGGTGTTCAGCCGGAAGCCGATCTTTGGTTACAAGGGTCTTGTATACGCAACCATCGCAATTGCCGCACTGTCCGTCACTGTCTGGGCACACCACATGTACGTGACCGGTTCCGTGCTCCTTCCGTTCTTCGCCTTCATGACCATGCTGATCGCCGTGCCTACCGGCGTGAAGTTCTTCAACTGGATCGGTACCCTCTGGCAGGGCTCCATCACCTTCGAGACTCCGATGCTCTGGAGTATCGGCTTCCTGGTGACCTTCCTCTTCGGTGGCCTCACGGGTATCATCCTTGCGTCGCCGCCACTGGACTTCCACGTCTCGGACTCCTACTTCGTGGTGGCCCACTTCCACTACGTGGTCTTCGGTACGGTGGTGTTCGCCATGTTCGCCGGCTTCTACTTCTGGTGGCCGAAGTGGACCGGCAAGATGCTGAACGAGCGCCTGGGTAAGATTCACTTCTGGCTTCTCTTCCTTGGCTTCCACGGCACCTTCCTTATCCAGCACTGGTTGGGTGTTGAAGGCATGCCCCGCCGTTACGCCGACTACATGCCGCAGGACAACTTCACCTGGATGAACCAGTTCTCCACTATTTCGTCCTTCGTCCTGGGTGCTTCGCTGCTGCCGTTCTTCTGGAATGTCTACATCACGTGGCGCAGCAACAAGAAGGTTGAAGTTGACGACCCCTGGGGCTTTGGAGCGTCGCTTGAATGGGCGACTTCCTGCCCGCCGCCGCGCCACAACTTCACGTCGCTGCCCCGTATCCGTTCGGAGCGCCCGGCACTGGACCTGCACCACCCTGAGTTGGCCCAGGTCCACACCGCCCAGTCCCCGGACCCCGCAGCAGTGCTGCTGGGCAACGCTGACCAGAAGGACGTTCGCAAGTGAAAATCGAATCGTGGCTCTTTGGAGCAGGAGCATTCTTCTTCGTCCCCGTCGCCATCGCCTACGGCCTCCTGACGGAATGGCATGAGTGGGTCGGCGTTCTGGGCATTCTCCTCGTTGGCGGTCTCGTAGGCATGATCGGCGCCTACTTGGGCTTCACCGGCAAGCGGATCGGCATGCGTCCGGAAGACCGCCCGGATGCTGAAATCCACGAGGGCGCGGGCGAGCAGGGGCACTTCAGCCCGTGGAGCTGGTGGCCGCTGGTTCTTGGCATTGCGTGCGCAAGCGGCTTCCTGGGCCTTGCCGTGGGCTTCTGGATCACCTTCATCGCTGGTGGCCTTGCCGTTGTGGCACTGGTCGGCTGGGTGTTCGAATACAGCCGTGGCGACCACGCACACTAACGGCACAACAACATAACGAGAACGGGCCCCACCTTTTGGTGGGGCCCGTTCTCGTGTTTGGGGCGTCAACGGGCCTGAGTGCCCTCCAGAACGGCAGAAAGGCCTACGAGGGCATTGTCGGCTTCGGAAACAGTTTGATCGTCCTGGAGGGCCTCCACGGCCACCTCAAGGAGTACCTCGCAGCCATGGCCAAAGTCTTCTGTCATGACTTCAAGGAGCGAGCGGGCGTCGACCGGAAGGCCATCCTGCTTCCGTATTGTTACGGGCAGGCCTGTCTCGGTTACTGCCCGGACAAATACCGCTGCTGCTCGAGCATGCAAGCCAATTTCTGCTGCGACGAAGGATTTCTGCTGCGGCAAGCCAGCTCCTTTGCTAAGACGGAATAGCCGTCCGTGAAATTTGATCCATACAAGCGTAGCCGCCCGCGGGCCAGCTCTCCATATCGCTCAGTGCGGCTGGTCTAGACCTGTGCCCTGGCTGATCTACCCTTAAGGCATGACCTATTTGATGTTGGGAGCTCGTCATGCCTGAAGCCACGAGTATCGCCGGTGAAATTGACCGGACCAGCAGCACCCCCATTTACATCCAGCTCCGGGAGATACTGAGGAGTTTCATAGCCCAGTCATGTCCGCCAGGCTCGTCGCTGCCGTCTGAGCGGGACCTTTCCCTACGATTCGGTCTTGCGAGGATGACCGTACGGCAAGCCATTGATGCCTTGGTGGGTGAGGAAGTCATTGAGCGGGTGGTGGGACTCGGTACGTTCGTTAAGAAGCCCAAACTCGATCTCCAGGTGAAGCTGACCTCATACAGCGAGGAGATGCAACGACGAGGGATGGTTCCGGCTGCAAAGGTGTTGAGCTTTGAACAGATTGCCGCCAGTGCTTTTCTGGCGCGGGAGCTTCAGCTTGAGGAAGGCACGCCGTTGGTCCGTTTCCGGCGGTTGCTGTTGGCCGACAACGAACCCATGAGCGTCGACGAGAACTTCATTCCGGCACACCGCGTCCCGGGGCTGTTGGATGAGGCGCCCCCCACTTCGCTCTACAACGTGCTCAGCGAACGCTACGGCCTCGTCATGGAATGGGGCGAGGACATGATTGAGGCCACGGCGGCATCCCCTTCAACGGCGAGGTTGTTGAACGTGGACGTGGGCTCACCCCTGTTAAAGATCCAGCGCCATGCCTTCGTGGCCCGGGCAATGGTGGACTACTCCGTTTCCTACTACCGGGCCGACCGCTACAAGCTTTGGATTCCGCTGCAGCGGCCAGGGGTCCGGCCCACACGCAACTACTCCTCCGGTTACCGAACCCAATAGAGCCGGGAGCGGTCCGTATCGGGTCCATCACACACTGCAAAAACAACAGGGAAGGGCACGATCCTTATGGATCGTGCCCTTCCCTGTTTTCAAGCCGTAACTAGTGGCTGAGGCTCTTCTGGTCCTCGCCAGCTTCGATGGCCTCGTGGTGGCCATGCGCGTGGGCTGCTTCGAGTTCCGCCGGAGTTGCCGGAGCAACACGGTCTTCGAAGAACCACTTGGAGAGTGCTGCACGGCGCTTTTCCTTGCGGGTTACCACCCCGTGCTCGTTCGGCGTCGCCGGCAACGGAACCGGAGATTCGAATCCAACGAGCTTGTAGCGCTTGTACTCGTCCAGGGGAGCGTGTACTTCGATGAACTCACCGTGGGGGAGCCGTACGATGCGGCCGGTCTCACGCCCGTGGAGGGCGATCTCGCGGTCCTTGCGCTGCAGTGCCAGTGCGATTCGCTTGGTCACGATGAAAGCGAGAACCGGGCCGATAAAGAACAGTGTGCGCAGCCAGTACGTGACATCGTTCAGGGATACGTGGAAATGCGTGGCGATGAGGTCCGAACCTGCCGCAGCCCACATGACGCAGTACCAGGTGAAACCGGCAACACCGATCGCGGTACGGGTAGGTGCGTTGCGGGGACGATCAAGGACGTGGTGCTCGCGGTTGTCCTTGGTGACCCAGCGTTCAATCCACGGGTACATGAACAGCACGGTGAAGATGATGCCGGCAGGCACGAGTGCCGGGAGCAGGACGTTCAGGGTCAGCGTGTGTCCGAAGACGATGTACTCAAAGTGGAAGTTGTTGACGACACCAGGCATGAGGCGAAGTGCACCGTCAACGAATCCGATGTACCAGTCAGGCTGGGTACCTGCGGAAACCGGTGAGGGGTCGTAGGGACCGTAGTTCCAGATCGGGTTGATCGTAAAGGCAGCTGCCATGAGGGCCAGCACACCGAAGACGATGAAGAAGAACCCGCCGGCCTTGGCAGCGTAAACCGGGCCGAGGGGGTAGCCGACGACGTTGCCGTCATTGCGCCCAGGGCCGGGGTACTGAGTGTGCTTGTGCACGACAACCATGAACAGGTGAATCACGATCATCAGCAGAATCAGTGCCGGGACCAGAAGGATGTGAAGCACATACAGACGACCAATGATCGCTGTGCCCGGGAATTCTCCACCGAAGAGGAAGAACGAGATGTAGGTACCAATGACCGGAATGGACTTGATAACGCCATCGATGATGCGCAGACCGTTGCCGGAAAGGAGGTCATCGGGGAGGGAGTAGCCAGTGAAGCCGGCAGCCATGGCCAGAATCAGCAGGACGCCGCCCACTACCCAGTTCATTTCACGGGGCTTGCGGAACGCGCCAGTGAAGAACACACGCAGCATGTGGACACCAAGGGATGCCACGAACAGCAGTGCCGCCCAGTGGTGCACCTGACGCATGAAGAGGCCACCGCGGACATCGAAGGAGATGTTCAGCGATGAGCTGTAGGCCACCGACATTTCGACGTTGTACAACGGCGTGTAGGAACCCTGGTAGTGGGTTTCAGCCATCGAGGGGTCGAAGAAGAAGGTCAGGAACGTACCCGACATCAGCAGGATGACGAAGGAGTACAGCGCCACCTCACCGAACATGAATGACCAGTGGTCAGGAAACACCTTCCGGCCGAACTCGCGCAGGATGCCGGAACCGCCTACACGCTCGTCTACGAAGTCAGTGAAACGGCCAACTTTGGTCTTCGCTACGAAGGGGGCTTCAGCTGTTGATGAGGCGCTCATGCTCGTCACGCTCCCAGTAACTCGGTCCTACAGGTTCTTTGAAGTCGCTGGTAGCGACGAGGTAGCCTTCTGCGTCAACTGCGATGGGCAGCTGGGGGAGCGGACGGCTGGCCGGTCCAAAGATGACCTTGCATTCCTGCGTGAGGTCGAACGTGGACTGGTGGCACGGGCACAGCAGGTGGTGGGTCTGCTGCTCGTAAAGAGCAACGGGGCAACCAACGTGCGTGCAGATCTTGGAGTAAGCAACAATGCCGTTGTAGCTCCAGTCCTCGCGGCCCTCGGAAGGGTTCAGCGAGTTCGGATCCAAACGCATCAGCAGAACGACGGCCTTGGCCTTTTCGTTCAGCTTGCCCTCGTGAAGTTCGTTGAGGCCCTCGGGAATGACGTGGAAGGCCGAACCGATGGTGACATCCGAAGCCTTGATGGGAGTGCCATCGGGGTCGCGGGTAAGTCGCTTGAGCTTGCCACCTTCAGGAGCCCACATGGTGTGTGCGAGCTTGTCATCCGGACGCGGTCCCAAGTCGCCGAAAATGGCGAGGGCAGGGAGCGGAGCAAGGGCAACGGCACCAAGAAGGGTGTTGCGGATCAGCGGGCGGCGCTTAATGCCGGTTTCCTCGACGATGTCGTCGACGATACGCACTGCAGCCTGGCGATCTTCCTCATGACGGATAGCGTGGCGCTCCTCCGACACTTCGTGATCGGGCATCAGGGCCTTGGCCCAGTGCACGATACCAGTGCCGATGCCGAGCATTGCGAACGCCGTACCCAGGCCCAGGAGCAGGTTCTGGGTACGGATGTTTGCAATCGTCGAATCGTCGCCCAGATCGATGGCGAAGTACGCCACCAGGAAGATCAGCGTGCCAATGACGGAGGTGCCAAACAAAATGGCTACCTGACGTTCGGCTCGCTTTGCGGCTACCGGGTCCGTGTCAGCCAGGCGCAAACGATGCGGAGGAAGTCCAGGATCCTGGAACTTCTCCACCTCATTCTGACCAGCCGTAGCTACGGTGCCCGAGTGGTTCGGACTGCCGTCACTATGGTTGCCCATAATTCGCCTCATCCTTCTCTCGTTGTCTCGGCCTGAGCCGAGTTAATTTTCAGTTCGAAACTGCTGACCATGCAGCAGAAGTTTGTTGTCTCGTCCGGACTATGACGTGCGTGACGTCAGCCAGATGGTGAAGGCGATGATGACGCCCAAGCCGGCAATCCAGACGAAGAGACCCTCTGATACGGGGCCAAGGGAGCCGAGATCGGCACCGCCCGGCGAGCCGTTGGCTTCGATGGTCTTGAGGAAGGTGATGATGTCGCGCTTACCTTCGGGGGAGACGTTCGAGTCGTTGAACACAGGCATGTTCTGCGGGCCTGTGGCCATGGCTTCGTAGATGTGCTTTCCAGTGACATCGGCCAGCGCCGGAGCGAACTTGCCGCGCGTCAGGGCGCCACCGGCTGCTGCAGCGTTATGGCACATGGCGCAGTTGACTCGGAAGAGCTCGCCACCATTGGCTGCATCTCCCTTTTCGTCAAGGAGGTGCTCTTCCGGAATCGCAGGGCCTGCGCCGAGCGATGCAACGTAAGCGGCCAGTTGGCTGGTCTGCTCCTCGTTGAACTGGACGGGCTTCTTCTGCGCCTGGGGGCCGTTCATCTGCATGGGCATACGGCCGGTGCCAACCTGGAAGTCAACTGCTGCGGCACCCACGCCGACCAGCGAGGGGCCGTCCTTGGTTCCGCTTGCACCCATGCCGTGGCAGGTGGCGCAGTTGGCAGCAAACAATTTGCCGCCTTGTTCTACGTCACTTGCGCTGTAGCTGGTGGTGTCGGCCTTGGCCTGGTTGACAGATGTGGCAACGGCGTACAGCCCACCAGTGAGGAGGAGGCCCATCAGCAGCAGCGCAATGGCTGCCAGTGGGTGACGTCGCTTCTGCGAGAGTGCCTTCACGTGGTGGTTCCTTTATTCGATCCTGCGTCGGCTCCGCGAGCCGCTTCTTGAAATTCTGCCTCTTGTAGAAAAAGAGTCAAAGCCGGGCTACTTCAGGACGTAGATGACCAGGAAGAGGCCAATCCAGACGACGTCAACGAAGTGCCAGTAGTACGAGGTGACGATCGCTGATGTCGCTTCAAAGTGCCCAAACTTCTTGGCGGCAAACGCGCGGCCAATAATGAACAGGAACGCGATCAAACCGCCGATGACGTGCAGGCCGTGGAAGCCTGTGGTCATGTAGAAGGCGGAACCGTAGGCATTGGATGACAGGGAAACGTGCTCGGAGACGAGCATGGCGTACTCCGTTGTCTGTCCGGCCACGAAGAAGGCACCCATGATGAAGGTGAGAACGAACCATTCGCTCATGCCCCAGCGGGTGAACTGCAGGCGTCCGCCGGTGCGGCGCGGTTCAAGCCGCTCAGCGGCGAAGACGCCCATCTGGCAAGTAAAGGAACTGGCCACGAGGACGATCGTGTTGACGAGCGCAAACGGGAAGTTGAGCTTGGCCGACTCCTCGGCCCACATCAGTCCCGATGTGGAACGCAGGGTGAAGTACATGGCAAAGAGACCGGCGAAGAACATCAACTCACTGGACAGCCAAACAACGGTTCCAACAGAAACCAGATTGGGGCGGTTCAGCGTCGGGTGCGCCGGGGTACTGGGGGCATGGGTCGCAGATGTCACAAGGACATTATGTCTGTAAAAGTCCAGAGTTCCCAATGCAAACCACCGATTCGGGAGACTTTTTCTACAAAGACGCGAAATCGCGCGGAAAAGTTCCCGGTCAGGTTCACATTGGTCATCGACGTAGCCCGGTCGATAGCATCAGGGGGTGACTTCTCCGGCATCGGCACCTGCAGCCAGCAATACCTGGCCAGGGCTCATCTCAGCACTGATCAACGGCGACGACCTTTCAGTGGGCAACACTGAGTGGGCCATGAACACGATCATGGCCGGCGAAGCGACTCCTGCCCAGATCGCGGGTTTCCTGGTTGCCCTTCGCGCTAAGGGCGAAACAGTGGAAGAACTGGCCGGTCTTGTGGAGGCGATGCTCCAGAATGCCAACCCGATACAGATCTCCGGTGAAAAGCTGGACATCGTGGGCACGGGCGGGGACAGGCTCAACACCGTCAACATCTCAACCATGGCAGCCCTTGTTGCGGCCGGTGCGGGCGCGAAAGTCGTCAAGCACGGAAACCGGGCGGCGTCGTCTACGTCCGGCTCTGCTGATGTATTGGAAGCCCTGGGTGTCCGCCTGGACCTTTCCATTGAGCAGGTTGCCCGGAATGCGGAGGAGGCGGGAATCACATTCTGCTTTGCGCAGGTTTTCCATCCCTCGTTCCGTCATACTGCGGTACCCCGGCGGGAGCTGGCAGTGCCCACGGCCTTCAATTTTCTCGGCCCCATGACCAATCCTGCTCATGTCCAGGCCTCGGCAGTCGGCGTCGCCAACGACCGGATGGCTCCTCTGGTAGCGGGAGTCCTTGCCCGTCGCGGCAGCCGCGGCCTCGTGTTCCGCGGTGACGATGGGCTGGACGAATTGACGCCCACAGGCCCATCGACCGTCTGGGAGATTAGGAACGGAACTGTCACTGAACAGGTCTTCTCACCCGCTGAGCTCGGTATCGAACCGTCCACCGTTGCGGATCTGCGGGGCGGGGACGCCGCTGCAAATGCAGTGGTTGTGCGTGAGGTCCTTGACGGCAAGACAGGTCCTGTGCGTGATGCTGTCCTCTTGAATGCCGCCGCTGGCTTGGTGTCCGTTGATCTGAACGCCGACGGTGACCTTTTGGATCGGATGCGGGCTGCCTTCACACTGGCAGCCGACTCCGTTGATTCAGGTAAGGCCGCCGGTGTCCTGACCAAGTGGATTGCCCTTAGCCAGGCCTCCAAGGGCTAGTCCAGGGGTTCTTGGCCCTATTCGAATCCCAAGGCAAAGGCGGCGTCGAGATCGTGCTGCGAGTACGCACGGAACGCTATGTGCGTAGTGGTGTGGACCACTGAATCCACCTTCGACAGGCGGTCAGCAATGACGTCCGCGAGGTCTTCATGCTTGGACACTCTGGCTACAGCGATCAGGTCCCATTCTCCAGTGACGGAATAGACCTCACTGATGCCTTGGATGGCCGAAATCTGCTCGGCGGTTTCCGGAATGCGCGAAGCGTCGGTCTTGATCAGGACGAAAGCGGTGATCACGTGGGGCCTTTCCGGAAAAGCTTCATTGCGGACGCACTTCAGCCTAGTACATGGGAGAAGCCGGGGAACCTTTTCAGGCCTTGGAGTGGCGCTTTCGTGACGCACGCAGAATTAGCGCGAGAATGGCGCGGTAGCCGAGCAGGAAAACACCCAGGCTGATTAGTGCCACGATGACAAAGGGCAACACCACCGTCTGGCCGGTTACCGCCCTGAGCAGCATGCCGATCACTACGGCACCGATCCAGACAGAAACGCCGGAAGGCCAGAGGGCATAGGGCGCACGCCAAACCCTTGCGACCAGCCAGGCAACGCCGGCACCGGCGAGGAAGGGCCAGGCTGTGACAAAGGCACCCGTGACGATGTCGCCCCGGGCGTGGGCATCCCGGCCAATTGCGGCGAAGACAAGAATCAATACGAGGTCGGCGGCGGCAGCAGGGATCCAGGATCTGGGCGATGATGGCATGTTCTGACATTATCCGGGTGGAAGTGCTGGCGCGAAGTTGACGGGCCGCAGGTTCTCTCTTGCGCTTGGTTTCTGCTGCGTCCACGATGACTGACAGGAACAAGGACGCACCCCACTTACTGGAGGAGATCATGCGATTCGTTCAAGTAGCCCAGCACGCCGAGGACCTGAAGCGCGCGGCGGCCTTCTACGCTGCACTGCTGGGCGCCGATCCCAAGGCCTTCTACGACCCTCCCGGGCTCCTCTTCTTTGACGTCGGTGGCGTGCGGCTTCTGCTGGAGAAGGGAGCGCCATCATCCCTGCTCTATTTCGAGGTTGGAGACCTGCATGGCACGGTGGCGGCAATGAGGAGCAGGGGTGTGAAGATCATTTCGGAGCCGCACATCATCTTCACCCATGAGGATGACCTCCTCGGACCGGCCGATTCAGAGGAGTGGATGGCCTTCATCGAGGACAGCGAGGCCAATACCGTAGGCCTGGTCAGCCGGATCAGGACGGCAGGAGACTAACTCGTGCTTGATCTGCCGGCCGCGCCGGCTGGTGCGCATCACGCATCCGGCGACAACCGCCGTCGGGCGCCTGTCGCCTCATTGCAATACCTCCGGGAAGAGTAATACGTTGCCTCATTTGAAAACCTCCGGATGGGTGGGTTCGTTGCCTCGGTGAAGTGCCTCCGGGAGGCCTAGTGGTTCCAGGCGCGGTTTACGGGTTTGATGGGTGCTGGTTTCTTGGCCAGGGCCAGTGTTTCCAGCTGTCCGGTGAGCGCCAGGATCTGGCGTGAGAGGGCTCCGGGCTTGATGCTTTTGAAGGCGGCGTTCATCTGGATGACCAGGCGTTTGTGCATCCGTTCATGCCGGATCGCGCGTTGGTGGGGTGTGGCGGGGGCGTCGTGTTTCTTGGTGACTTTCGCGCCGTGCCGCTGCTTGGAGAGTAGTTTCTGCTGGGGCAGCAGGTAGTTGGTGAAGACACGGTCCAGCTCCCAGATCTCGTTGAGTTTGGCCAGTTCCTCGGCGGTGTCGTAGCGCAGGTAGCCGACCAGTTCCCGGACCCGGGCCCAGTTCTTCTGCTCCACGTGGGCTCCGTCGTTTTTGTTGCCGGGCCGGGAGCGGGTGAAGGTGATCTCGTGCGCGTGGCAGTAGGCCAGCAGATGCTCGTTGATGAACTCGGAACCGTTGTCTGAATCGATGCCGATGATGGGGAACGGGAACACGGCAGTGACATGTTCGAGCGCCTCGAAGACCCATTTGGCGGCCTTGTTCCGCACCGACCGGTTCACGGTCCAGCCCGTGGCGATGTCCGTCACCGTCAGGGTGCAGCAGAACTCGCCGAAGCTGTTGCCTCCCTCGTGGCCCACCAGGTCGATCTCCACGAACCCCGGGACGGCGTCATCCCATTCGGCCCAGGTGCGGACCGGGATCTGGGATTTGAGCAGCGTGCCCGGCTTGGTATGGGACCGTCCCCGCGGGAAAAGTTTCGCCCGCTCGCCCGCGAGTTTCCGGTCGATGGTCGCTGCGCTCATCCGGATCAGCAGACCGGCCTGCCCATCGGTCAGTTCAAGCTCCCGGTCCCGGCGCAGCAGCGGCACCAGGACAGGCAGCATCGGGGCCAGCAGCCTGCCGGCAGGGGCGCGCAGCACGGCCCAGCATTTGATGAGGGCAGGCAGCAGATCAGGCCCGTACACCGGGGTCCTGCCCGGGCGTGGCCTGACGATCTTCAATACCAGGGCATCCCGCAAGGCCGCCCGGGCGTAGTCGCGGTGCCATCCGGTCAGGTCGACCAGTTCGTTCAGGATCCGGGACTTCCCGGCACGATCAGCACCCTTATACGCGAGGGCTTTCTTCTTCGTCACAGCTTGCCGCTGGGCCATCGTTAGCTCCATGAAAACGGGCATAGCCCCCGACCGCCGCCACCCTTGCGAACCACGCCGCTACGCGGAGGTTTTCAAATGAGGCAACGTATCCGGCTACGCGGAGGTTTTCAATGAGTCAACGCGGGGCGTTGTGTGGTGGAACCCACGCGACTAGCCTCAGTCGGGGGACAAGGGGTTCCTCACGATCCTGGAGGACTTGCAGAATGCAGAAGATTTCCACCTGTTTGTGGTTTGACGGCCGGGCGGCGGAGGCGGCGGAGTTCTACACGTCGACATTTGATGATTCATCCATCCTGACATCGATGCCGGGTCCAGGCGGAGACGTTCTTACGGTCGACTTTGAGATTGAAGGGCGTCAGTTCATGGCCCTGAACGGGGGACCAGCTTTCACCTTCAACGAGGCAGTTTCCCTCGTGGTGAACTGCGATTCGCAGGACGAGGTGGACCGCTACTGGAATGCGCTCTTGGAAGGAGGAGGAGAAGAAAGCCAATGCGGATGGTTGAAGGACAGGTTTGGCTTGTCGTGGCAGATCGTCCCTGTTGGGATGCCGGGCCTGTTGAATGGTCCGGATCCGGCTGGTTCCCAGCGGGCAATGGAAGCCATGTTGAAGATGCGGAAGCTTGACATCAACGTTCTGCAAAAGGCGTACGACGGCGACTGAAAGTTCGGGGGACAGGCGCCTTTGGCGCTGCCAGCATTACCGCACGGTGACGTGCGCACCTATTACAACCATGAGGAGAACTGACTAATGACAACCCGCCTCAACCCATATATCTCGTTCCGCGATAATGCCAGGGACGCAATCAACTTCTACGAGTCCGTCTTCGGCGGCGAACTGACGCTCAGCACTTTTGGCGAATATCAGGCAAGCGAAGACCCCGCCGAAGCGGAGAAGGTCATGCACTCAATGCTGGTAACGCCCAACGGCCTGACGCTGATGGCTGCCGACACGCCGAACAGCATGGACTACAACCCGGGCAACAACATCTCGGTGTCGCTAAGCGGCCAGTCCGAGGATGAAGCCGAACTTCGTGGTTACTGGGACAAACTCGCCGACGGCGGTACCGTCACCATGCCGCTCGAAAGCGCACCGTGGGGCGACACCTTCGGGATGTGTGTGGACAAGTTCGGCATCGCCTGGTTGGTCAATATTGCAGGTGAGCAACAGGGGCAGTAGCAGACCAAGCCCGGAGCAAAATAGAAGCGAATGCCTCGTCCGACACGCGTTGGACGAGGCATTCCCATTAAGGCCTTACATGATGCGGCGGCCGGAAGAATCCAGCCTGATGCCGACATGCTTTGGTGTTCGCAGTACGACCGAGCGGTCCATGATTTCCACCATGGGCAACTTTTCACCCAGTTGCCGCTCGAGAATGGTCATGTCATCGAGACGGCGCAGCCAGACTGACATCACAATCGAATACAGCCCGCCTGTGGTGGCTACCAGACGCACTTCTCCGAGACCCACCAACCGGCCCGCCACTGCCTCCGTCTGCGTGGCTGGTACGCGGAGGAAATACCAAACGTTGACCGGCCAAGGGGACAATGAACGGGCGATTTCCAAACGAACCACCAGCCGGTCCTGGGCCAGGGCCGCATCCAAAGCGCTCTTCGCGCGCGGGGGGCTGATTCCCAACTTTTGGGATATTTCAGTTATCGAGGCTCGACCATCAGCGCGAAGGATCCAAAAAAGCCGCTCTTCCAGATCTGCCGATGCGCCCTTCGCGGCCGCACGTGGTTGAGGTGCTTCGCGCTCTATGAGTTTTACCTCGTGGTCCTGCAGGGAGCGCAACCGCCAACTCCGCGCATCCGCCAGGAGATTGATGACTGGATGCGTTCTTGTACTGCGGATTCCTTTGATGGCTGGCAAGCGGTCCAAAACGAATCGTGCGAGGGAAGCTTCATCGCGGCTCACGACGGTGATGACCATGTCCCTGCCACCTGCGGTGTGATCGATCGAGAGCACGTCCGGATCGGCGTCAAGCTCTTCGGTCACGCCTGACATGTGGGCAGGTGCGCACTCAATTTCCACCAGGGCAAAAGCGACATTGGAACCGATGCCACGGTAGGTCGCTACCCATGCCAGCCCTTCCGCAGAAAGAAAATTCCAGCGTCGGGCCAAGGTGACTGCATCGGCACCCACCCCGGGTGCCAAGGCCGTCCATGGTGCCCGGGGACGGATTTGAAGGGCGTGCAGGAGTTTGAGGTCCCGTTCATCAAAGTCGAAATCCTGCATGGAACGTCTACTTCCAACAAATTGTCTGCGTTTTGAGTGTGACCAATCACTTGCTGCCTAGATTCTAGGCGTCATTGCTCAAGCACTTCGGAAGGCAGCCATGCTTGCTCCCGTCCGGCCGTTCGGCCGCGTCCAATCTTCGTCGACGGCTCAGCGAGTACAAGTGCTTCCCAATCCTGCACAAAGTCACCAGGGGAGGGGAGCGGGCCAACACTCGTTGGCGGCGGGGGAGAGTGACACAATCCTGCTCGCTTCCGTGCGTGGGGGCGACTCTGGATCCTACGAGGAACTTTTCCGCCGGTACCAAGGCATTGCCACCCATGTTGCCCGGGCTGAATCGGATAATCCAATGGATGCCGACGACGTGGTCTCCGAGGCGTTTGCATCGATCCTGGAATCCCTGCTGGCGGGCAGGGGACCCGTGGACTCATTCAGGGCTTATCTCGTGACCACCGTTCGGCGAATGTCGCACCGCCGAAATCTGCAGGTCGGACGGGCAACGACGACGGTGAGAGGCGTTGCGGGTCAGGTCGTGGTTATCGATGATGATCCTGTGCTCAAAGACTTCGAGAATACGATCCTTATGCTGGCTTTCCGTTCCCTTCCATCCCGCTGGCAGACCGTACTTTGGCACGTGGACGTTGAAGACTCGAAGCCGGCTGCAGCGGCACAAGCCATGGACCTGACTCCAAACGCTGTGTCGTCATTGCTCATCCGCGCACGGGAGTGTCTCCGGCAGGCGTACCTCCAAAAACACGTGCAGGAATCAGCTGCGGACCCCTGCACGGACTTTTCACGCTACTTCGGTAAATACGTCCGAAATGCCGTGCGCCAGGCCGCCCAGGAGAAAGTTCGCCGGCACCTGGACGATTGCCTGCGTTGCGCAGGGGTGTTGGCCGAGTTGGTGGAAGTTCAGTCAGGAATGAAACGGGCGCGAGTGCTGTAATCAACGTTTACTTTACATAATGTAGATTATCGGCGTTAAAACAACGGGAGTAGAAGCAGCTGCGAGAACTCCCGCCCCATGACGAATCCAGCGTTTCCGCAGGTCAGCCGGGCTTTGCCCGGCGCGCGCATTCCTCACGCCAACGACTGAATTTGCCCTCGGATCGCTTATGGCTATAGGTTTCCTGCATCTAATGCATGTTTCCATGGTTTAGGGGGCGTGGTGGGTAATGCCGTTCCGGGTTTCGTCCCGCGGATGCTGGTGGATCCGGACATTGGGCTGTTCCGGGCTGATGAACGGGTTTTCACTGCCATGCTCGATGGCTGGCGCGCGCAGATGCTGGCACGCGGCCTCACGACTCAGACCATCAAGCAGCGCGGCCAGCTGCTGGAGCGTTTTCAGCGCTTCACGGGTGAATTTCCGTGGCAATGGCGTCCCGCCGATATCGATGATTTCCTGGCCGATCTGCGCTCGGGCGACAAGCCAATCAGCCTGAAAACGTTGCGCTCGTACAGCAACGCCGTGGCGATGTTCTGCTCTTACTTGACGCATCCTGGCTATGGCTGGGGCGAGTTCTGCGAACGGACTTTCGGCGATATTCCGAGCCAGATCTGCTTCGAGTGGAACATGCCACGGCACACCACCGATGATGCCGTCCCGGCGAAGAAGCGGTCCTTCACCAAGGCGGAACTGCAGCGACTATTCGACTACATCGATGACCTTGTCGACCGGGAATACGCCGCCGGCAGCAAACGATGGCTGCCCCTTTTCCGCGACTCGGTGGCGTTCAAGGTCTGCTACGCCTACGGGCTTCGCCGCCGCGAAATGACCATGCTGGACCTGGAAGACTTCGGCCCGAACCCGCACGTCAGTGACTACGGCCGGTTCGGAGCCCTCCAGGTTCGATTCGCTAAAGGCACGGCAGGCTCAGGACCCAGACGGCGCACAGTGTTGACCGTTCCGGAGTTCGACTGGGTCGTGGACCAGCTCAAGACCTGGACATCCGGAGGGCTGCGGCAGCAGTTTCCGACCGCTGAACGGTCCTCGGCTCTTTGGCCGAGCGAGCGTGGCGCCCGGATGTCCCTGGGCTCTTTCGGGGATGCGTTCGCAGCCGCGCGGGATGCCGTCGGTCTGCCCCAGGAGCTGGGTCTGCATTGCCTCAGGCATTCCTATGTGACCCACCTGATCGAAGCCGGCTATGACGCGGCCTTCGTGCAGACTCAGGTTGGGCACTCCTACGCCTCGACCACCGGGCTCTACACGTCGGTATCGTCGGACTTCAAGCAGAAATCCGTGCAGCAGATGATTGCACGCCGCATCGCGAACTTGGAGGACCCAGATGCCTGAACAGCGCCGGATCGGCTACCGCTGGAACCTGCGAGCCCTGATGGCAAAGCAGAACCTGTGGAAGACCACCGAACTGATGCCGCTCCTGAAATCCCGTGGCATCAACCTTTCCGAAAGCCAGGTCTACAGGTTGGTCACCTCCACGCCGGAGCGCATTCCGGCCAAGACATTCGCGGCGCTCTGCGACATCCTGGACTGCACACCCAACGACCTGTTCGAACCATTCGTGGAGATGCGCGCCGCGGCGACAGCGAACGCCCCGAAGCGCAGTGAAGACCTCGGCATCCAACCAGGCAACCCCATCGCACGACGTGTCCGCCTCGTCGCTCCCGAAGACGGTGAGTAGGCCACGCAAAGCAGAGGACCCGATCCGCTGGCCGGTTCCCTGCAGTCGCTGCGGCCAGCACCACCAAACGGTCGCGCGCTGGCCAGACGGCGGCGTTTGCGGCTACTGCTATCAGCAGGCAAAGCGCACCCGCGGGGTCTGCGCCTGCGGCCATGAAGGTGTTCTTCCGGGAAT